>JAGRBZ010000023.1 GCA_020433805.1 Anaerolineae bacterium | reverse complement strand
TATCGCTGCGGACGTTGCCGAAATAAATTAGGTAAAGATTTCGTCGAATACATCGGAGATCTAGAGTAAGAATAACACAATGACCGACCTATCCATCAACCTCAACGACATATTCGCCCTCAACCTCGCAGCCGACCGCTGGCAAACGCAGGGCCTACGCGCCGTCATTGCCGCCCAGTCCGGCGGCGGCAAAACCAACCTATGCGCGGTCATTTACGAGGAGCTGCATCGGCTACATATCCCTTACCTCATCATCGATCCGATGGACGACTTTCGCAGCCTGCGTGAGCTGGGCGACGTGACCGTTGTTAGCTGCAGCGGGGGCGATGCCGAGCTGATCTACCCGGCAAACGACTGGTGCGAAGTCGCGATCCGGCAGCTCGCCAAAAACCGCAGCGTAGTCGTCGACCTCTCCGGCCTGAACGCCATGAGCGACAAGCGGGTGGCCTACACCTGGCTGGCCCGGCGACTGCTCAGCTATCAGCAAAAGACCCGGCTGCCGATGTTCATGGGCATCGAGGAGGCCCATATCTTCGCCCCGGCCAAACGGTCGCAGGATGCGGAGTCGTTGTACGTAACCGCCGATATTGCCAGGCTGGGGCGGCGCAATGGCATCAACCTGCTACTAAGCAGCCAGCGGCCTCGCGATTTAGAGGCCGACGTCCGCTCGCAGTGCAACCTGCACTTTATCGGCCATATCGAAGATCATCTTGATTATGAGGCCGTCGCGCCGTCGCTGGTGCTGCCGCAGCGCAATGGCCGGGGCCGGGTGCCGGCGGGGCTTGAGCCGACGCGGGTGTGGGATACGCCGGGCTTTGGGGAGCTAATGGATTTGCGGACGGGGCAGTTTTATTGCCGGATTGGGACGATGCTGCATTTGGTGTATGTGCGGAAGCGGCGGACGAAGCATATCGGGCAGACGCCGGTTATTCAGGGCCGGTTGCCGTTTTAGGGGGTGGGGTAGAGTGAATAAAGTTTATTATCTTAGCTTGGGTCGATTATGCGATACTTAGGCGGTAAATCACGAACGGCTAGACAGATAGCCGGATGTATCAACACCATACGCCAGCCGGGGCAACCCTATTGGGAGCCGTTTGTTGGAGCCGGTTGGGTTTTGGCGCGTGTTCGTGGTGAGCCGATTTTTGCCAGCGATGCAAACCAAGCGTTGATATTTATGTGGCAACGGTTACAACGTGGATGGGAGCCGCCAGCGGTGGTTACTGAAGAACAATACGCAATCGCTCGGTCAGGTGGCTACGATGCGGCGCTAACGGCGTTTGTGGGGTTTGGGTGTAGCTTTGGCGGCAAGTGGTTTGGGGGGTACGCGCGGGGTAATACGTCTCCCAAAATGGTTAAACGTAGCCTCTTAGACAAATCGAAATGGTTTGAGAATGTTCATTTTTTTGCTGCCGACTTTTTGACCTGTTATCCCCCAACGTCTAGTTGTCTAATTTACTGCGATCCACCATATGATGACACAACCGGCTATGGGGCTGTACCAAAGTTTAGTACTATCAAATTTTGGGATCGTGTTCGCTTGATGGAAACCTGCGGGCATACCGTTATTGTATCTGAGTATCAAGCGCCTGACGACTTTACATGTATTCTAGAGATGCCGACCAAAACGGAAATGCGCACTGTCGACAACGGGCGTGAAGCCAGAACAGAACGCCTGTTTCGGCTCGGTGAGCATACGCCGATTCAGCCAGGTTTATTTTAGCGTAAATAACTTCAATTATCTTAGCTAAAGGCATTTGCAAAATGACCAACCAAATCCAAATCCATGAACAACCCGGCCCCGGCGACCTTATCGACCTCCACGCCGCAGCTCTCGACAGCCTGGCTCGCGCCATTGCTGATGCCGTGCGAGATCGGCGGGTGCGCAATCAGAAAAATCGTGCTAAAATGGAGCGAAAAGAGGCAGCCTGACTATGAAATCATATCCACCTTGCCCGCTTCAACCCGGCGATCCGGTCTGGCTCTATCTGCGAGATTCCGGTGGCGATGGGCAAGACACGGCCTCACAAGAGGCGTTTATCTTCGGTTACTGCGAGCATTACCGGCTCACCATCGCTCGCGTCTTTCGTGATGTTGCGCAGTCGGGCGGAACTGTGGCCGGGCGTGATGAGTTTCTGGCGATGGTAGAGGCGGCCCGGCGGTCAAAAAAACCGTTAGTCGAGGCGATCATCTATTGGGATACAAAGCGCTTTTCGCGTAATCCCGATGATGCACCGTACTACAAAGCCGACTTTCGGCGGCGCGGGTACCGGCTCATCAGTCTGACCGACAACATACCGGACGGCCTGATCGGGCGACCTATTGAGGCACTACTGGAATGGAAAGCGGCGCAGGATTTAGAAGATTTACGCAAGGACGTCAAGCGGGGCATGCAATTCTTGGTCGGTCTCAAAGACAACCAGGGTAACTATATCGGCATCTTTCCCGGCGCGCCACCTACCTTTTTTGTTGGTGAGCAGTACGACACCGGTCTGGTCCGCAACGATAGCAAGCCGCGCATTGTACAGCGGCTAGTACCGGACGCGGCAACGTGGGAGCTGGGACAGCGAGCCTGGCAGATGCGAGCCGAGCGGGCGAGCTATGTCGAGATTGAGCGTGAGCTGCGCCTGTTTCCCGATAACGCCAGTTCGTCCAGTACCTACTCGCATATGTTTCGCAATCAGATTTACATCGGTACAATGCAGTACAGCGGGCGGGTGTACGAGGACTTTGTACCCGCGCTGGCGACGGCGGAGCAATGGGAGGCCGTGCAGGCACTACACTACAAGCGACCAAAAAAGGGAAAGACATGGCCCAAGGATAAGTCTCATCCGAAGGCGGGCCGAACCCGGTATCTTTTGAGCGGGCTATGCAAGTGTATTTACTGCAAATCGGCGATGCATGGCGAGCGCGACCGGCGGCGCAATGGTTGGCAGTACTATCGATGCCGGTCAAAGAAAGTAGACAGCGACCGTTGCCCGGCTTCGATAGTACCGGCTCGTCGTGTAGAGGCAGCAGTCACCGAAGCTGTTTGCAGTCGCATTCTGACCCCGGACTTTGTTGAGCAGTTGGTTGAGCGGGTTAACTCCTACCTCGCTGATGACAACCGCGCCCAGCGTGAGCGCGAGCTGGTCAAGGCGGAGCTGGTAAAGCTTGATAAGGTACTGGTTAATTTGCTGCAAATGGCGGAAATGACGCCAAGCATGACTATCGCCCGACAAATCGAGGCTCGCGAGACAGAGCGGGCGGTTGCGGAGCGTAAGCTGGTTCAGCTTGAACGTGAGGCCCAACAAGCGGAGATAACAACCAACCCGGCAGAGGTAGTCGATATTTTGGCCGGTCAGCGTGAGGTTTTGACCGGCGGAGAGATTGCGGCCCGCCAAAAGGTACTGAAGCAGTACCTTGAGCGGGTCGAGGTGGGCGGAGGTGTCGCCCGCTTACATTACAAATTTAATATGTACGGTCTTTGTTTAGAGCGGGTAAGGGGGTTCGAACCCCTGACATCAACCTTGGGAAGGTTGCGTTCTACCGCTGAACTATACCCGCGTACACAATTATAGAGCCAAAATTGGCGAATGTCAATAGCTATACAGAAACTCTAACCTTATTCCTAGACCTGAAAGATTTTATTCAGGAGCGATGAATAAAGCCTGTCCATAACCTTAATATAACGATTCTCTCTGATTTTTGCAAACCTTTCGAGGCTTAATCGTCATAGTGAGAATTGCTGAAAGCGAGAAGAATGCCTATTATTGCGCCCTTCCGAGTCACAACTATAATCTACTGGTTTACTAATAAATCTTTGGGGAAATATTGTGAATCCTTCCTTATCAACGGCAGATAGCGCCGTAGACCGTATGGCTGAACAACTCGAGGCATCGCCTCAAATAACGATTGTGCTGCCCACCTATAATGAAGCCGGGAATATTGAAAAGCTCATTCGGCGGACAATCGATGCTTTGGGCAATTATCCGGGTGGGATTGAAGTGATGGTAGTCGACGACGATTCGCCGGATAGAACGTGGGAGTTGGCAACCAAGGTAGCCGAAACCGACGAACAAGTGCGGGTTATCCATCGCCGGACCGAACGCGGCCTGACGAGCGCCCTTAATCGTGGCATCCGCGATGCGCGAGGTGAGTGGATTGGCTGGATGGATTGTGATATGAGCATGCCGCCGGAGGATTGGCCGTGGCTAGCTCAGGCTCTGGCTGATGGAGCCGATGTTGCCATTGGCTCGCGCTATGTGCCGGGTGGCAGCGACGTAGCCCATACATTAACCGGGCGGCTCTTCTCGCGGACGATTAATCTCTGGGCCGGGCTTATGCTAGGCTGGTCGATCAAAGATTATACCAGCGGTTTTGTACTGGCTCGTAAAAGCGTTTTCAACAATCTCGAATTGCAAGGCGATTACGGAGAATACTGTATCGACATGCTCTATCGCGCCAAACAAGCCGGTTGCACTATTCGCGAAATCCCTTATGTCTGCGTCCCTCGTATGGCTGGAGAAAGCAAAACTGCCCAAAATGCCTGGGGCTACCTCAAGCGGGGCGTCAATTATGTCAAAACCCTATTTCGTTTGCGTTTGGGGCTAGATTCTTAGTCTGATGATCTTATTGCTCACCACGCTTGATTATAATAGTGAGCCAGATTCGGATACCATATGTGCCGCGCGGTGATAGCCGGCTATCTATAAAAGTTTTCTTTCGAACAGCGCAACTAGCTTGTCGGGAGAGTCTTCTATATTGAAGAGGATAAATCGCCCTGTTGCGGCGACTGCTTTTATACGTTCAGAAGAAATTTGCTCAGGGTTGTGTAAAGCCTGGGCTATATCATCAGCCAGGCGACCACTGCCGACTAAGACAACAATCTCACGTCCCTGCCGGATGTTTAGCTCGACTTCCTGAAGGGCAACCTGCCCACCGTTTACGAGTAGGGCCAGGGAGGGCACCTGCTGCGAGAGATAGTCGGCCAATCGGTACATCTGCTCCACTTCGCTACCCCAAGCATCACCCTCAACCAATACAAAATTGGAATGGTTAGGATCAAGGATGTCTTCAGCCTTGGTGCCGTCGTCCGCAACGGCGGCATGGGCAGGTAACACACCAATGTGAGGTGTTACCTTGCGACCGGCTTGACCTAAAGCTTCACCCATCAGCTTCATTACGCCTGATTCGGTACCGCCGTCGATTACCGTTACGCCATGCTTGACAATCATTTTGCCAACGGCCACAAATAGATTTTTTAGATAGGTCATTTTATCCGCCGCCATATTGTTGGCTCCGCCCGATAGCATTAAAAGGCGACGGCATGGGGGCAAGTTTAAAGCTTCGATGACGGTGGCCGGGTCGGTTTCTTGGTCGACTCGAATGGCCAAGGCTCGCTGACCGTTGGAAAAATTTTTGATTAAGGTTGCCGGCTGCGCCATAGATGCCACTCAACTTTTATACACTTTGACCAATACACGCCCTGCGAGTGAAGGGAAGTCCATTATACTTAAATCTTAGAGGCTCTCCAATTTTGAGGAGAGAGTGTGGCACGTATTTTTATGGTGACCTTCAACTATATCCTTAAGTAAGGTATAATATGTTAAGAAGGCGTATTGTGGGTTAGATCAAGAAACGTTATGTGATTTGGCACACGTTGGTGCACTATCTCGATTGAGATGCCATCGGGATTAAAAATGTAACGGAGCAACAGAACTTGCGTAGTTATTGGCAATGTAAGTTCAAAGGTTACATTGACGCCCCAAACCTTTATCTTTACAGGAGACGAAATATGGCAAAAATCAATGCAGAGCTACAACAACAAATTAAATCGTTATCAAGCAAGACATTTGATCTGATCGTGCGAACGGACGGCGATGCTACCCCTTATTTAGATTGGTGCCGCGAGGAAGAAATTGAGATCAAGCAGCAGTTTCGGCTGTCGCCGGGATTGGCTGTAACCTGTTCGGGTGAAGCGGCGTTGAAACTGCTCGATCAGGCATGGGTAAAATCTGTTGAGTTGGATCAATCTATAACAACGATGTAGCGGTGACAGGAGGTTATTATGGCGAAGGTCGCTTCAGAATTACGCAACCAAATGGACGCGATGGCGAACGGTGAGCCGATACCGGTTATTGTCCGGCGTAAAGAAGGTTTTTTTCGGGCACAGGCGCTGCCCAATTTGGTTGAGGTGGAGCAGTCGTTTCAATTATTCCCCGGCGAAGCACTGTCCGTCAACGCTGCGGAGATTGATGCTTTGAGCCGACAGGATGGGGTAGAAAAGATATGGCCCGATTTACCGGTTCAGGCCTGGCTCGATACCTCGGTGCCGAAGATTTCCGCGCCCGCGGTATGGGAAATAGGCCTACGCGGCAAGGGGATCAAGGTTGCCGTGGTGGATACCGGCATCGATTCATCGCATCCCGATTTTGCCGGACGGATTTTAGCAACGCAGAGTTTTGTCGGCGGCACAGCTGAGGATGATAACGGCCACGGCACGCACGTGGCCAGCATTGTGGCCGGCAGTGGTGCGAAATCGAACGGCAAGTACGTTGGCGTAGCCCCAGAGGCTAGCCTGTTTGTAGCCAAAGTGCTGCGGGCCGACGGCGGAGGCTCGATGAGCGGCGTGATGGCCGGTATCGAGTGGGCGGTGTTGGAGCAGAAAGTGCAGATCATCAATCTGTCGCTGGGGGGCGTTGGCTCGTGCGATGGCACCGATGCGCTGTCGGTGATGTGTGATGAGGCGGTGACGCAGGCCGGGGTGATTGTTTGCGTGGCGGCGGGGAATACCGGCCCAGACGAGCGCACAGTGGGTTCGCCGGGATGCGCCCGACGGGTCATTACCGTGGGGGCTATCGATGACAGCGGCGCTATCGCGCGCTTTTCGTCGCGTGGCCCGACTGCCGACGGGCGGGTTAAGCCCGATATTGTTTTTCCGGGCGTCAATATTGTCGCCGCCCAGGCAACAGGAACTCGAATGGGGCAAGTTGTGGTCGAGGGCTATGTGACGGCCAACGGCACCAGTATGGCCACGCCCCACGCTTCCGGCGTCGCCGCGTTGATGCTTCAGGCTAACCCCAATCTCAACGCCGAGCAGCTTAAAACGCAGATGCTAGCCGGGGCCATCGACTTGGGTGTCGGCCCCAACGCGCAGGGTGTTGGCCAGGGCGATGCGTTGAAGGCGTATGAGCAGGTGACCGGTACGCCGACACCAACCCCCACGCCGGATCCGCCTCCGACTACGCCGCCCGATACGACTCCGTCTGAGCCGCAGGGCTGCTTGGCGGCGTTGTTTGGGCGCGGGTGATTTTTTTGTACTTCTTTAGGGGTGAAACAGAAGCTCCGCAACTGTAATGCGAATGAAAATTATTGTCTCATAACGGAGTGAGCATCCTCAGATGTGAGCGCGTTGCACCAAGCCGCTCCGCATTTGAGGATGCTCCGCTTCTTGCTGGTGATTTACGAGAAAATTTATCCTTCTTTTAATGCCACAATATGAACCTCTAGCCATTTTTTCATTTCTTCGCGGCTAATTGTACCGGCAGCTACCCTAAGTATTATCCGCTCTTGATCATCTACGTAGCTATCAATCTCATATCCATTTAGAAGTAGAAATACTTCCATTGCCGCATGCCCAATCCGTTTGTTTCCATCAACAAAAGGATGATTCTTGATGAGTGAAAAACCAATGGCAACGGCTTTGTCGACTAATGTAGGGTATAACTCTTGCTCTTCGAAAGTCAGGCGTGGTTGAGCTACTGCTGACTTTAACGCTCCTAAATCTCTTATCCCCACCAAGCCGCCTGATTGTTCTAAAATCCGATGATATAAATCCAGAACCTCACTAAAGGTTAGATAACGCATTTAGGACAGGCGGCGATACAGTTTGGCATTCTTCTGTAAAACGTAGTCGGCTGCTTTGTGGAAATCTTCGTCCGGGCGCAATAGAATTTCTTCGATGCTTAGTAATACTAAGTCGGTTAAAGGAATGCCTAGACGGTCGGCTTTTTCTTGTAATCGAGTCAATTGGATGTCGGGAATAGTAATGGTTATATTTTACTCATTATGCACTTCCTAAGGCAAAGTTAGAGATAGTATATAAAAAATAGAGTGTTGCTTCAATAAGTACTCTTACCGGTACTGATACAATTAACTTTCCATCGTCAACAAATCCAGAGCACGGCTGACTTTGCCCTCCGCCTTCCAGTAGTGGAATTTGGTGGTGTTGAGATGTTCGGTGATGCCGCCCAACTGACGTACCCGGTCGATCATCTTGTCGGGGCCGCCGGGGGTATCGTCTATTAGGCCATCCCACAGGACGATGAGCCTCATACGGTCGACACCGTGGATGAAGGACGAGTAGAGCGCCCAGCGCTCGTTGCGTTCGTACATATTGTCGTCAAATTTGACGCGGCCGAGATAGTCGGGCTGAAGCCAGATTTTTACGTTGGGGTTGTTGCGAATGTTGTAGAACCGTTCGATCCAATTGTCGCCGGCGTAGCTGATTGACCATTGGATGTAGCGGGCTTCTTCGAAGGGGAGATGGACTTCAACATTCATATTGCGTTCGAGGCAGACTTCAATAAAGATGATATCGCCGCCCGCTGCTGCGCCGCAGGTGACGGCTAAGTCGTTGCTATCCGCTTTGAATTTGTCGAGTGCCTTGTTGATTTTATCACGTGCCTCTTTTTCCATGCCTGCCGGGAACCGAGACTCTTTGCGTTTGGGGGCGTCGACGGGATGGCCGGAGAAGATGAAGACCTGGGGCGTATCGAGCGTACGGCCCGGATCTTCTATCTCTTCTTCGTAGTGAATGCGGCCGAGTTCGCTTTTGATGGCGTCGACACCGGCCTGGACGTACTCGGGCCGAAAGCCCAGTGATTGCAAAAGCCGCAGTTGGCTCAGGGCCGACTGGAGGTTGTAGACATTCTTGCGGGCGGCGGTAAGGGCGCGTTTGTAGGTGCGGCTGACTTTAACCGGGTCATCGGCGATGCTGACTTGTAACTCAGCCAACGACACGAGCGCCCAGTAGTCAGAGCTGTCTTTTTCGGTTCTATTTTCCAGAGCAAACTGGACGGCCCCTTTGAGTTTGGGTAAATCGGCGCGAATGGCCTCTACGTCCGGATCGTCGGTTAGATTATTGCTTTTGGCTAAGAAATCAATCAACATTGCCAGGCTTAAGGCGTTGATACCAGGGTAGTGATTATTCTGATCAAGCCGATAGCCGGCCAGATAGGTGTGAGTAGCTTTAACGAGCCAGTGCAGCGCATTAAAGGCTTCAGTCATCCTGATGGATTCGTCCTCAATTCCTTCCCAGGTTTCCGTCCACATTTGTTTGTAGATGCGCCCCAGAAATGACATGGCTTCGATGTCGAGGGGGTGGTCTTGCAGCAGGCGTTCCAGCTTGACAATGGCTTCATCGGTGCGGTTCATGCGGTTAAGGTGAAAAGCTTCCTCGCGGCGAAATTCGATGTTGCGGGGGTTGATGGCCAGACCGTGACGGTATTGCTGGAGGGCCAACTCGAAGCGACCCAGACCGCGCATGGCGCGGCCGGCTTCGCTGATGGCTTCCTCGCGGATGAGCGGGTTTCGAATTTCCTCGGTCAACACGAGCAGGTCACCGATGCGTTTTTGACGCTGCGAGATGGTAACGCGCTCGCGCCACTCGTTGTACTCGCGCCAGAAGCCGGTGGCGAGCGGTGTGCGCAGCGTTTTGCGATCCGGCTCAACTAGACCATCAAGCAGGTTGAATATGGGGCTGTGGATACGGTCTACATCAGAGGCCCACGTTTCGCGGGTGATTTTGGTGATGGCCTGTTTGTCTTTTTCAATGTGATCGGGGTCGGGCCGGCCGGTTTTGTCGATTTGATAAGGGATGGTGCGGACGTTGAAAATATCAAACGGCAGATAAGGGCGACCCGACTGAATGTGAACCAGTCCGCGTTTGCGCATCGCGTGCCGCACGCCCAGTTCGTAGAAAACGTTGGCGTTGTCGATGCTTAAATCGGCAATGACCATATCGGCCAGTAGAAGCTCTTGAAACATATCGGTCAAAATATCGCCACTGACGCTTTCCTGGTCGGCGCGAAACGACTCGAAACCGGCGGCTTCAACAGCCGGTTTGATGAGGTCGTAGTAGATGCTGTCGAAATCTATCCAGCGGCCGTCAGGCCCTTGCTTGCGGCCAAAGGGCATTACCACAAAGGCGTGGGGTAAGCCGCGCTTTTTGGAATGGTAGCCAACGGTTTCCTCTGCATCCCTGCTGCCGACGACGGTTAAAGAGGTTTCTTTCTTGACCAATGCTTTTTTTACAGGCTCAGCATTACCATTGACCGTTTCAACCACGCCCTCGATAATATCCGGCTCTTGATCGTCAACCCGGGCTGGCTCGATGGTAGTCACACTTTCGGCAATGACCACGGTCGCGCTTTCTGTATCTTTCTGAGCATCGTACTCAGCCTCAAACTCTTGGAGCGCCGCCGTGCCGGAGAGCAAGAGCACCTCATCGAGCGCGTCTTCTTTTCTGCCTTTAAGCTCTTCGATGGCTTGCCACATCTCGCTGGCGTGCTTGTTGTAATGGCTCCAAATGACTTTTTCGGTGGCAACAACCAGCTTGAAGAATTCCACGCCGGTTTGCTCTTGTTTGTTGAGGCTAAACCACCAATCCCGAATAATATTGAGACCGGCGATGAGTTGGTTGTAGGAGTTGATCTTCGCATCGATCTCACGGGGTTCGAGCCAGTACATGAGGGCAACCAGGGCAAAGACTGTAACCGCAACCCAGGCGCTAAAGTTACCGCCGGGGATAGCGGCCAGCAGCACGCTGATACCGGCGGTGGCAAACAAGCCCAGTTGCAGATAATAACGCTGTTTTTGCGGTTCGGTTAGCTCGCGGCTGTAGGTTTCGAGCTGGTTTTCCAGCCGATAGCGTAGGTAATCGGCCGGCAGCAGGCGCGTAAAGCCGGGATCACTGTTGGGATCGGACGGGTCGTAGTAGGGGGGGATATCGCCCCGGTAAGGTTTTAGGATTAGCTCATTGCCGAAGCCTTCGGCGACATGACGCTGAATTCGAGTGATGCGGTCGCTAAGCCAGCGCTCGCATTCTTCATGCCACTGAAGCACGGTGCGATAAAGATATATCTCTTTTTTGATTTCTTCGGCTGCGGTGCGCAAATCCTGGGAGCTGTCTTGCTTTTGTGAGCGCACAAACAGGGCAAAGATGATAAAGTTTATAATCAGCGCCACGACGAGCAGAATTCTTATTGCTTCGCCGATGGTGCTAAAGATACCCCAGCCGGTAAATTCCGATAGGTTGACGCTGTAGGTGTTGGTGAAAACGGCCATCAACACCGCAAACATCGAAATGGCAATAGCGGCTTGTCTTAAAACTGTGCGCTGTCGGGAGCCGATTTTGGCGTTAAAATCAAACTCGGCGTACCGTTCCCACGCTGATTTTAGGGCAGGTGACTCAAGGTGATTTTTTTCTTGGGCCATTGTTTATCTCTCTTTGAGATTTTGTTATTATTGCGACAAAAATAGTTGGTAAAATGACGTGCGGTCTTTGATCGAAAGACGGCGATAGCAAGTAGAACTCAACCTTACCTTTAGAACGCTTTTTTTCTCGTTTTATTCAGCGTACTGCGGTGGCTGAGAATAACTTATCTTACCATAAGTTGCTCAAAATAGTTAACGTTGTATAGGTAACGTAAACTTCTGTAGAATACGGACATTGGCTGTTGTTAAGAAATGATGGCGGATGAGGGTAGCTACGCCGTGTGAAGCTACAGCGGGAAAGGTCTATTCGGTGGGTTCCAGGATGGGTAGGATAATATGAAAGGTGCTGCCTTTGCCGGGAATACCTTCACTTTCAACGGAGATCTTTCCGTCGTGAGCCTCAACTGCCAACTTGCAAAAGGCTAGACCTAACCCGACGCCGGAAATAGAGGTAGAATAATCGGCTCGAGAGAATTTGTCGAAAACATTGGTTTGGTTTTCAGCACTGATGCCTGGACCGTCGTCAGATACAGTGAAATGGATATTTTGGTCAGTGGTGCGGGTAGACACAGAGACATGACCTTCCGGTGGCGTATATTTTACAGCGTTGCCTACAACGTTAATTAACACCCGCCGGATTAAGCTCGTATCGAGCCAAATTTCCAGCGTATCGGGAACAGGATCAAAAACTAACTCCATATCTTTGCCCTGAGCTTGAGGACCAACCTGCTCTTCGACAGCCTGCAAAATTTCTTTGATGTTGGTCATACTGCGCTGCAGCGGAACTTCGCCTTGTTCTAGCCGGCTTACGTCCAGCATCGAGTCGACCAGATCTTTGATGGTTTGTCCGCTGCGTTTCGCCATATCCAAGAAATTGCGAAGTTTGGGGTGGTTCGGCTGAGTTTCCAGCATCATCTTGATAAGCTCGATGATGTTGATGATGTTGCCCAGTGGGCCACGTAGATCGTGGACCAGCATATGCACCATATCTTGACGCAGTTGCTCGATTTCTTTACGAGCCGAAATATCGCGGCCCACCCACTCGACGCCCTCTTTTCCCTTATATTGAATTTGGCGCACCTTGATTTCGACAGGAACTGTTTTTTGATAGGCATCTTTGATGGAGAGTTCAATGGAGGGTTCTCGCCAAACTTTAAGTCTTTTGGTTTGAAGGGTAAGATATTCTTTAAGCTGAGGGGCGATAAACGAAATATCGCTGGTAATAAAGAAATCTTTTGGCCGTCTTAACACCTGGCACGCTTTACGGTTGATGTCTAAAATCGTGCCTTCATAGTCAGTTATAAAGATGATGTCGGTGCTATCCTCAAACAGAGAGGCGTACGTGGCTTCGGCTTTTTGTAACTGTGTAACGGTTTGAGCATTGGCTACCGCTGTGGCCGCATGGTCGGCAAAGGTAGCAACGATCTTAATGTTCTCTTCCTTATATTTGTTCACTTCATGGCTGTCAACCGTGAGAATGCCAACCGCTTCACCCCGTGCGATAAGGGGGGCACCAATCCAACTGCGAACGTTTTTTGAAGATGAACTTTTGATCCAGCGCGGTTCCTGGTCAACATCGTCGATTACAAAAGGAATTTTCATGTAGATGGCTTGATAGTTGGGGCTATACTCATTGTAATCGATGCGTACTTGCAGTGCTTCTTGGGGATTGTCGAATCCTTTAGCAGCACGTACGGCCAAAGTTGATTTGTCATCTTCAAAAAGTAGAATTGAGCTGCTGTCATATTCAACCACCAATCGGAGCTGTTCCAAAATGAGGTCAAGCACTTCCTCAATATTGAGCGTTGAGTTGATGGTTTGGGTAATCGAGGTCAGGGTATCGGCCAGGCGGCGGCGCTGCTGTTCGGCTTCAAACAGGCGAGCATTCGATAAAGCAAACGCGGCCTGGTCAGCGATAATGGTGAGCATCGCCAAATCGCTTTCCTCAAACTTTTCAGGCTGGCGGCTGGTGATGGTCAAAATGCCGATTAGTTGATCGGGGAATTGGATGGGTACGGATATGGCACTTTGGACTTCGATTAATTCCGGGTTTGAATCATCGCGATACCAACGCTCATCCGTTGTAGTATCTTTGATAATCGTGCCTGTTCGATTTTTGCGAACCCAGCCGGCTATACCTTTTTGTATAACAGTCTCAATAACAGGCGCGCTTCTTTTTTGCATCGTGAAGTCGCTGAAAGCAAGATTGTTTTCTAACTTACCTTCGGCGTCGAACAGAATCAGGCTGGCGTCCGATGCTCCCACCGCAGCAACGGTGGCCGAAAGGACATTCCGCAAGACCTGATTAATGTCAAGATCAGCATTAAATTCACGCGTTACAAGATATAATAAATCTAAACGCGAACTCACACGAGGTGTGTCAATAGACATAATTGCTCTTCGTTTTATGTATTATAATCAGGGAGTTCGGCAAATCTTGTTGACGAAGCTCCCTAATTTACCCTCAATGGATGACTCGACGTTGCGTTTTGCAATTAGGCCATAAATTCTAAACCCAAGGTTGTTGACGAGAATTAGTCGGTCGATTTAATGATACTGAGTAAACCCCATTATAATGAGTCGTTCTTTAAAAACATGGTTGGTGGAAACGAAAAGCCGTTTTGTTTCAGTCGTGGCTCGCATCGGGGGCGAATACCTCCAGGTTCATGCTGGCCTACAACTTTGCCGTTGGCGTCGTCTCCTTTATCGTTAAATGTAAATATATTTTGTAAAATGGCGTTTTCGCCTTCAACGCCTTGAATTTCGGTGATATGCGTAATTTTACGCGAACCGTCTCGCAAACGGGATGCTTGCACAATAAGATCTACGGACGAAGCGATTTGCTTGCGAACGACGTGGATTGGAAAATCCACTCCGGCCATTAAGACCAACGACTCAAGCCGATCAAAACAGGCGCGTGGGTCGTTTGAGTGGACGGTGGTCATACTCCCATCGTGGCCGGTGTTCATCGCCTGGAGCATGTCTAGCGTTTCACCGCCCCGACATTCGCCCACAACGATGCGCTCGGGTCGCATACGGAGGGCGTTGATAACACAATCGCGAATAGTAACGACACCAGGGCTTTGGGCCGTTGGTTTTTTAGTTTCAAGCCGAACAACATTACGCTGTTTGAATTGCAGCTCGGCGGCGTCTTCGATGGTCACCGTCCGCTCGTGTTCAGGAATGAAGCTTGATAATACATTAATTAGCGTTGTTTTACCAGAACCGGTACCACCGGATACGATAATATTAAGCCGAGAAACGACGCAAGCCTTTAGAAAATCGGCCATATGAGGGGTCAACGAGCCAAACTTGATCAGGTCCTCGATCCCTAATTTGTCCTTAGAAAATTTGCGGATGGTCAAGTTGGGGCCGTCGATAGCGCATGGCCGAATAACTGAATTGACCCGCGAACCGTCCGGTAATCGGGCGTCGATAAGTGGGTTTTCGGGGTCGGCTGCTCGGCCCAACGGTTTGACGATGCGTTTCACGATGCGCTCGACGTGATCGTCATCTAAAAATTTATGACCGCTTTCGGCCAGCCGCCCCTTTTGTTCAATAAAGATGATATAGGGGCCGTTAACCATAATTTCTGAGATATCCGAGTTTCTAATAAGTGGTTCTAATGGCCCAAAGCCAAAAATTTCATCACACACATTGTCATAAAATTGCTCGGTTGAGATGTCGGACGGGATCTTAACATTTTTTCGTTCGATAACTTGTTGAATGCGCTGATGCGCTACCTGTTCTCGTTCGGGCGTACGCTCAAAAGGGAGGTCAATTGGCAGATCGGGGGCCATAGATTTGCGAATATTATCGGCCAGCCAGAGTTGCAGTCGCATGCGTTCGGAGCGTCCGTCGCTAATAAAACCCCGCTGTGTAGGTGTACCGGATGGTTCATCTTCAAGAGGAATAAAAAGTCCATTGCCATTGACTTCCGGTGCCGGTGCTGTTGGTTCTTTCTGAACTTGAGGTGGTGTTGAAGGCGATGATTCAGGTGACGGTGTTACTTTTTTAACGCGTTTCAAGGATGATAAAGTAGCCATTGGGTTTACTCCTGGTGATATGTATGGGTTGTGATGAATAGATAGTGAAGTCGTGTTGAACAGCAAGTGATCAAATCAAATAGGAAGATATTTTGAGCGGTTCAACCGGCAATTTGATTTTTAATGTGCTTGGGGATCGTATTTCGGTCTGGGAAACGAGTAACGGTTTCCATTATAACATAAAATTTCTCAGAGCCTATAGGCCAATTTGCCTGTCATCCCCACTCCTTCATTTTAACGGGTCTCTAACCAGGTTTCAAGTAGCGACGCTATATTTTGATCGGAGGTTTGTTCGAGCGTTTCGATGAGGTTCTGCTGGGTTGCGTTTTTGTATTTATAGCGGGCCAGATACGTTTGCATAATCTCAAAATAGAGTTCGTCCCCCAATTCTTGGCGCAAGGCATTAAAAAACAGTGGCCCTTTACCGTAAATGATGGCACCATATTGGGCTTCCGTATATTCTGAAACCGAGCCGGTGATAGCACGATCCCCTCCATTTTCCCGGGCGGCTTCATATGGCTCTTCAAAAAAGCTGTCGATCACTTGGGCTCCGATTTCCGTTCCGTGAACCTCTTCCCAGTAGAGAGCCGCGCTGTAATTGGTTAGCGACTCGTCTAGCCACGGCGCATCGATTTGATCATTACCTACCAGGCCATACCACCATTGATGGGCTACTTCGTGGACGGTAGCGTGTTCGAAAAAGCCGCCCTGCTGACCATACAACCCTTCGGCGATAACCACGATGCCGGGATACTCAACGCCACCGGCTGTAGTTGGGGTAGCGACTACGTCAAACTCGGCGTAAGGGTAAGGCCCAAATCGCTGATTGAACAGGGCTAAGGCATCGACAGCGTAGCGCAGCGCCGCTTGCCCGCCTTCTGCCAGGTCCGGAGGGAAGTAGCTGTTGACCGTAATGCCATCGACAACCTGGCTGGCGACCTGAAAATCTTCAGCCATAGCGATATAGAAATCACGCATCGGGCCGGTGGCCAAGGTGAGAGTCTTTGTCCCATCACTGTTATCTTGGCTTTCGATCAAGCTGCCCGAAGCGGCGACCGTCATCGCGGTGGGGACGGTTAGATGAACCTGATAGAGAGCGATGTCTAAATAAGTGGCATCGCCATACGTTGGGGGAATTTCTCTATCCCAACCTTCATCATCATAAACGGCAATCGCCGGGTAGAAACCGGCTAAGGCAGCCGTTCCTTCGGTATACGAAAAGATGTTGTAACCCTCGTCTGTTTGCGTAGGTATGGTTGCTTCAAAAGATACATTGATGTCGATGGCTTCTCCCGGCGGCAGCGAGGTAGGTAATGGTACACGCAAGATGGCGTTGCCGACCTCCAGCGTCGGTTTAACGGTTTGCTCATCAATCGTTATTGCATCGATTTCCATTTGTCCGCCGTAGCCGGGTAGGTTTGGATAAAGCCGAAAGACAATCTCATTAAGCGGTACGCTTTCTTTATTCGTGTAGTGAATTTGTTCTGAGCCGATAATTTTGGGTTGATTATTGCTGTTTGGTGCTCCAAAATTAAGGGTTGCTTCAATATAATAGCGGCTTGCTCCCGTTGCAGCGATCTGCTCCACATCGTCAACAAATTGAGGTCGCATGGCTTGGCGATAGAGAGACAGATCAAGCAACTCGACCTGGGGCGCAGGAGAGGTAGAGGTGATTTGAGGGGAGAGTGTGATAGTTGGGGATGGCTGTAGTGTCGGCACGACCTCTGCTGTTACCGTAGGTGTTGCGAACGAAAGCGGTGGCGTAGCGGTTGGTGATGGCCCCGTCAACTGCGTCAGCGAAGGGAGAGAAGTGCATCCCAGCATAAAAAGAATAAGACTAAGAATAATTTGTGGTCTAAAGATCATAACGAATGGGTACTGAGGTCAAAATTAGGTGACGATCACATCAAATGTGATCATCACCTAATTTTTAAGAAATGGTCGGTTTTATTGAATCGCCGAAAGAATAGGTCAGTTTTACTATGGAGATAGTACGGAAACTCAAGGCGTAAGCAAATTCAGTGGATCCAATTTTCGAGGAGCCAGCATCCTCAGATGCGGCTGTGTTCGGCATCTGAGGATGCCTCACTTCTCAAATTTTGATCTGCTGAAATTATGAAGTTGATTTACCGTTGCTGAAAATTATTCTTTCTTTAAGAGGGCTGTAGTAGCGCCAAAGCTCAAAGTCATCAGGGTTAGAGCGGATAAAACAAGAACAGCAAGCGGTGTTTGTTGCGCTAAAGTTGCACCGGAAGCTGGCAAGCTTTGAGCAATCACCGGGCTAGAGTCGTTTTCTTCTGTCATCGTCATCGGCGTGTCTGTTTGGTCTGTTGGAGCGTCCGCGGTTGTGGCTTGATCGTCAACAGGAGTTTCCTGAGTAGGTTCCATGATTTCTGTCGAAGTCTCTGTCTCTACCTCAAGGGTATCCAGGCTTTGCGAACGGCTAGCTTCGGTCGATTGATCGAACTCCATCGTTTCCATATCTTCGGCCAGCGCTTCCAGGGCGCTTAAAGAAAATTCTCCGGAGGGCGCTTCTTGAAGGGCCAAGGTTTCGGGTGCGAAGGTAGGTGCTTCGGTGAGCGTGACTTCGATGATGGACGGAAATTCCCAGATAGCCGTACTGCCTTCAACGCGGGTGGCATTGCTGCTAATGATTTCCCCACCGCTGATTCTAAAGGTAAAGCCGATGCCGAAGGATTTCATCATTTCCAACTCTTCGGCGGTCGGCGGTTCTTCACCATCATTTTCATCGGACATATCGGCGCGAATGGTGATTTCGCGTCGTCCGTTGACTTCGTTGACGGAAATATCGGCCTCGCCTTCGAAAAAGGTTTCGTTTAGCGTCTCTAAGTTTTGCCCATCAGCCTGCATGAGATAGTTGAGCGATCCGTCCTCGCCCTCAATTTGTTCAAACGTCACGTTTAAATCATCACGGTCGGCTGCTGCCTCAGCTTGTTGAATAAAGTCGTCTAGCCCTTCAGTATCCATCGATGTCTCGGCCGACTCGTCTTCCATCATTTCCATGAACTCTGAAGAAATCTGAATAGCTGCGTTACCATTCCATTGTCCGTTGCCATGGAGAGCTATGTTCGACTGGACGTTAAGACATCCTGCTAAACCAAGGCTTATTGTTCCAAGGATAAAGAGGATGAGCCTATTTATTCTTGTCGACGAAAATGTTTGATACCGGAAATTTTTCATTATTCTGGTCTCCTATCTATGCTAGCACCAAGTTTATTGTAGACATACAAAATTAATTATAACAGATAACGACAGGAGAATATAGAGGCAAAAGTACTTTGTCCTTGCCCAAAAGTACATGTTTTTTGTTTTAGCGTAACTATGGCTTCATAGTTGCAATAGATAGAAAAAAGGGTCTTCATCTTGGGGCTTTTTGACAAAGTGAAGGGTTGGTGTCACGCTACATGGTAGAGTTTGCGTATTATGGAAATGAGCCGTAATATGGTAATACTGGTCGATTTTATGTATCTAATAGACAACAATGCTCACAACACTCTGGTACACTAAAATAATGGGTGTTTGAATTAAAAATAAATCGGCTCAACTTTACTGCACTGCTTGTTACCATGTAGAGAAACATAGATCTTACTACAAACTGGCCGTGTAAGCCTCTGCTGCTGTTTTGGTAAAACTTTTGCTCATTGACCTGGTAAAAAATAGTCAAGATTTTTATAACGTCGGTTAAAAATTTCTTTGACACCGTAATAGGTTTGTGATAAAATACACGACCGTTGCCCCTTTAATTTTTATAAAATCCTTGATAATAATTCACTTTAGGAGACGTAATCTTGCCACTTGATTATATCCCCATATTAATCCTGTTCGTTATTGCAACCATATTGGCCGGCGTTTCTTTGGCTTTGCCTCATTTTTTGGGGCCACGTTTGCCCAATAAGGCCAAGTCGGAAGTTGTTGAATCAGGTAAGTTGGCCTATGGTGACGCGCGCCGACGGGTACCCATTCAGTATTACATTGTTGCAATGCTCTTCATTATATTTGATATTGAAGTGCTCTTTCTCTATCCGTGGGCCGTGGTTTTTTGGGATTTGAAATGGTTTGGACTGGTTCAAGTGGGTATTTTTACACTGCTGTTAATTGAGAGTTTTGTGTATGTATGGAAGAAAGGAGTACTCGAATGGGAGTAGCTGTTGGTGCTCCGCAAGGCGGCGCGTTAGGTGGTACCCAGGCGCATGCTAAAGATGGGAGTGCAGGTTTCGCATTAGCTAAATTAGAAGAGTTAGTTAACTGGGGACGAGCCAACTCGGTTTGGCCGCTGACCTTTGGGTTGGCCTGCTGCGCTATCGAGCAGATTAGCGCTGCTGCGTCCCGTTTTGATATTGCCCGTTTTGGATCGGAAGTGTTTCGGGCTTCGCCGCGTCAGGCGGATCTTTTGATTGTTTCGGGCCGGGTGTCGAATAAGATGGCTCCGGTCATTAAACGGATTTACGATCAAATGTCGGATCCCAAATGGGTTGTGGCGATGGGTGACTGCGCTTCATGTGGTGGTCCCTTCAATAATTACGCCATCATTCAAGGGGTTGATAAAATGCTGCCGGTTGATGTCTATGTACCCGGTTGCCCGCCTCGACCGGAAGCGCTTTTTTACGCGCTTGAAAAGCTTCGTGAAAAAATTAAAGCTGAAGAAAAGCTTGGTGTTCGAGAATAGGGGGCTTTGGTAAGCCACAATACCTAACTTTGAAAGTGTAGGGTTAATTTGATTTTGAGAAAGACCTGATGACCGAAAAACTTATTGAAAAACTCAATGCGAAGGTTCCTTCAGCATTAAAAGATCACTCAGAATTTAGAGGCGATACGACCCTTTTTATTAATGCCGAACACGTACGCGATGTCGCTTCTTTTCTGAAAGATGATGAAGATACGCAATACGATCTGCTGGTTGATATTTATGGTACTGACCGTCTGAAGTTAGGTCAATCATCGCCCCGTTTTGCTGTCAATTACGAACTTTACTCCATTTCTAAAAATAAATTTGTACGCTTGATCGTCGATTTGGTCGACCCTGCCCGTAACGGTAACGGTGGCTCCGGCAAGTTTGGCGAGCCGCTGCCCAAAGTAGCCTCGGTGACGGACATCTGGCCCACGGCTAACTGGCTCGAACGGGAAACGTACGACTTGATGGGGATCGAGTTTGAAAACCACCCCTGGCTGCAGCGTATTATGATGCCTGATAACTGGGTTGGTCACCCTCTGCGTAAGGATTACCCCTTGGGTGGGGAGCCGGTTTATTTTGAGAAAGATCGGAATAACCCGCGTTTTGCTCACCTGGGCAAGCAGATTATGGCCGGTCCCTCGTTTGAGACCGAACTGCCGGAGGAAATGGATACCGACGGCCACATGGTGCTGAACCTCGGTCCGCACCACCCAGCCACGCACGGCGTGCTGCGCCTGGCTACGGAGTTGGACGGCGAAAAAGTTGTGCGGGTTACGCCGGAGTTGGGCTATCTGCACTCTGGTTTTGAGAAAACCGGCGAGAACAAACGCTATGAAAAGTTCATCCCTTATTGCGACCGCATGGATTATGTTTCGCCGATGAACAACAATCTGGCCTACGTGATGGCGGTTGAGAAATTAATGGATGTTGAGATTCCCGAACATGTCCAGTATGTTCGCGTGATTTTGTGTGAGTTACAGCGGATTGCTAGCCATATGATCTGGCTGGGTACCCACGCGATGGACGTTGGCGGAACGCCTCACGCAGCGCCGTTGTATTGCTTCATGATGCGTGAACGTATTCTCGATATTTTTGAAATGGTCTGTGGCGCACGGATGACCACCAGCTATTTTAGTGTGGGTGGTTTACGCTGGCCCCTGCCCGGCGCATTTATGGATGCGGTTCGGGCCTTTTTGAAAGAGTTTTCTGGCTACTACCACGATTATCACGTAATGCTGACCAAAAACCCGCTCTGGTTGAGCCGTCTCAAAGGCATCGGTATCTTGAAAGCGGAGGAAGCGATTGCTTTGGGCATAACCGGGCCGCTGCTCCGTGCCGCCGGCGTTCCGCTCGATTTGCGGAAAGTGCGCCCTTACTGTGTATATGATCAGCTTGATTTTGAAGTGCCAACATCCACCGAAGCCGACTCTTATGCGCGTTACACGGTGCGGATGGAAGAACTGCAACAGAGCATGCGCATCATCGAACAGGCGATGAACCAGATTAAGCCCGGTCCGTATCGTACGGCCGATCGCAAAGTGGCTTTGCCGCCTCGCCATGAGATTTCAACCAGTATGGAGTCGCTCATTCATCACTTTAAGCTGGTCACCGAGGGCTATCGCCCGCCGGAAGGGCAGGTCTATTTTATTGGTGAAAATCCGAAAGGCTGGCTTGGCTTTGGCCTGATTAGCGACGGTACCGCCAATCCTTACCGACTGCGCGTTCGAGGCCCATCATTTGTTAATTTGCAAGCAACCAACACCATGGCGCGTGGTGGTTTTATCTCTGACTTGATCACGATTATCGGGTCAATTGACATCGTACTGGGGGAGGTTGACCGCTAATTATGGGTTGGACTGAAAAAGAACAGCAAGACCTTGAAAAGATTTTAAAGAAGTATCCGGCTGACCGTAAACTGTCGGCTGTTTTACCGGCGCTCTACCTGGCGCAGCGCGAAAAGAATTGGCTTGATGATGATGACATCGAAGCTGTCGCCGAGGCGTTGGGCATCGAAACGACCCACGTTCACTCGATTATCGGCTTTTATACGCTTTTTCGTAAAGAGCCGGTCGGCAAATATATGATGGAAGTCTGTACCGATTTGCCCTGTGCGCTGCGCGGAGCCGAAGATTTCTTCAAGCGTCTGTGTGAACGGATGGGGTTGGGACCAAAAGGCGGTACCACCGAGGATAACCTGTTTACGGTTGAGGAAGTGGTTTGCATCGCCGCTTGTGATAAAGCCCCTTGTATGCAGATCAATCTTGAGTTTTTTGAGAGTTTGACCGACGAGCAAATCGACGAAGTTGTCGCCGGACTGCGGGCGCAGGCGTCAAACAACGGCGCTTAGTGCTGACCGGCGATTACCCTTAGATATTCGTTTAGACATCAAAGGAAGACACCCGTGGCAAATCCACTATTGAAAGAACATGTGTTGCTTCGACATCGTGATATCGAAGACATTCACAAAATCGATGTTTATCTGGCCCACGATGGTTACAGAGCCCTGGAAAAGGGCCTCAAAGAGATGACCCCGGACGATGTAACCAATGTCGTCAAAGCCTCCGGTCTGCGCGGGCGCGGGGGAGCAGGTTTCCCGACCGGCGTGAAATGGGGCTTTATCCCCAAGAATTTGAACCCGAAGTATGTGGTCGTCAACGCCGATGAGAGCGAGCCTGGCACCTTCAAAGACCGCGAAATTATGGAATCGAACCCCCATCAGTTTATCGAGGGGGTGATTTTGTGCGCCTACGCCGTTGGCGCGGAAACGTGCTACATCTACGGGCGCGGCGAATTTTGGACGTTGTTCCATGGCCGTATGCAAGAAGCTATCGACGAAGCCTACGAGAAAGGTTTCTTGGGTAAGAATATTTTCGATACCGACTTCTCGTGCGATATGTATCTCCATCTGGGAGCCGGTGCTTACATCTGCGGCGAAGAAACAGCACTGCTGAACAGTCTGGAAGGGTTGATGGGCCAACCCCGTAGCCGACCGCCGTTTCCGGCGGTGGCAGGGTTATATGCCAAACCAACCGTGGTCAATAACGTCGAAACCCTGGCTAACGTAACTCCTATTGTCTTACACGGAGCCGATTGGTATCGCCAATTTGGTACCGAGAAAAGCCCCGGTACAAAAATCTGTTCGCTCAGTGGGCGGGTCAACAGGCCGGGTAACTATGAAGTGCCGTTGGGAACGCCCATCCGCTATTTGATTGAAGAGTTGGGCGGTGGCATTATCGACGGCAAAGCTGTGAAAGCTATTCTGCCCGCCGGAGCTTCCTCCAGCAATATGGGCGCTGATAAAATCGACACGCCGATGGATTATGAATCGATGGCCGCGGCCGGGGGGATGCTTGGTTCGGCTTCCTTCATTATATTAGATGAAACTATCAATGCCGTCTGGGCAGCTGAAAAGAACGTGAAGTTCTTTAAGCACGAAAGCTGCGGCAAGTGCAGCCCCTGCCGCGAGGGTACCTTCTGGTTAACCAGCGTCTACCGCAAACTGCGCGAAGGCTACGGCACCAAACAAGATGTTGAGCTTATTGAAACCATTATCAACCAGATGGAAGGCAATTGCTTCTGTCTGCTTGGTGAATTTGTAGTGCCGGGGGTACGCACCAGCCTGGAATTGTTCCGGAATGAGTACGAGTCGTTGGCCTCTGAAGAAAATGAGGTCGACCAACCTCAAAAAGACCTAATTCATACCTTCTTTTAAGGCCGGGTTGAGGAAAAGAGATGTCAGATAACGTTACACTAACGATTGACGGCGTTCAAGTGACGGTGCCCAAAGGCACGCTGATCGTGGAAGCCGCTAAACAAATTGAGAATGAGATTCCGGTTTTTTGCTATCACGGCAAAATGGATCCGGTCGGGATGTGCCGCATGTGCCTGGTCGAAGTCGGCCAGCCGGCCATTGATCGTGGAACCGGTAAACCGGAATTGGATGAGGACGGCAACCCGGTTGTTCGCTTCTTTCCCAAGCCGATGACCGCCTGTACCACCACCGTCTCCGAAGGCATGGTAGTTAAAGTCGATACCTCTGAAGCCGCGGTTGATGACCGCAAGGCGGTACTGGAATTTTTGCTGACCAGCCACCCGCTCGACTGTCCGGTTTGCGATAAAGGTGGCGAGTGTCCGCTGCAAGATTTAACCATTCGCCACGGTCCGGGCAACAGCCGCTTCGATTACGAAGATAAACAACATTTCCCGAAGCGCTACCCGCTGGGTGATTTGATCGTGCTCGATATGGAGCGCTGTATCATCTGCGCTCGCTGCGTGCGCTTTCAACAGGAGATCGCTTTCGATCCGGTGCTGGCCATCGAAAATCGCGGTCGCCGAGCGCACATCGTCAGCTACTCCAAGCCCGGTTTCGACAGCCACTACTCCGGCAACACAACCGATGTCTGTCCGGTTGGAGCGCTGACCACGCGCGATTTTCGTTTCGGCGCGCGGGCCTGGGAAATGACCAACGTGCCGAGCCTCTGTAACCACTGCGGGGTTGGTTGTAACACCGTACTGGGGACACGTGCCGGTACTATTCGACGCATTATGCCGCGTCAAAATGAGGCCGTCAACGAGCTTTGGATCTGCGATAAAGGCCGCTTCGGGCATCATTTCAACGGCAGTCCTGACCGTTTGACCACGCCGCTCATTCGCAAAGGCGAGGAGCTGGTTGAGGCCACCTGGGATGAAGCTCTGAGCTTAATTGGTGAAAAATTCGGCGCTATCAAATCCGCCAACGGAGCCGATAGCTTAGGCGGTATCGCCGGAGCGCGGCTGACGAACGAAGATTTGTACGTCTTCCAAAAGCTGTTCCGTGAAATCATCGGCACCAACAACATCGACCATCGCGTGGGCCTTTCCGCTGCGCTGGAAGATGAGACCGCCTTTACGGTTGGCGTTGGCGTCGGCACCGATTTAGGAAGTGTCGGCAAAGGCACAACGATTTTGAATATCGGGGCCGATCTTGATCAAGACGCTCCTATTCTCTATCTGCGGGTGGCCGGGGCTTCGGTGAAGCGAGGCGCTCACGTCATCAATGCCGGTGGACGTCGCACCAAACTGGATGCTCAGGTTCAAACCACGTTGCGCTATAACTATGGTTCAGCGGCTAGACTGGCCCTTGGACTGCTGGCTTCTGTTGTAAGCCAAGGTCTAGTCGCCAAAGAATGGGCCGACAGCCGCACAAGCGGCATGGCCGATCTTGAGAAAGCCTTGAAAAATTTTGGCGCTGATAAAGTGGCCGAGGCTACCGGACTTACGACCAACGCCATTGACGCTGCGGCCAAAGCCTTTGCCGAAGCCGAAAACGGCATCATCATCTTTGGCCTTGAAGCCGGAAATGACCCCGCGCTGCGAGCTGCTCTGGAAGCGTTGGCGCTGGCTACCGGACACGCCGGTAAGCCTAACAACGGTGTGATTGCCGTTCTGCCTCACGCCAACAGCCGAGGCGCAATCGATATGGGCATCTTGCCGGATCGGTTGCCGGGCTACAAGCCGGTTGAATCGAATGCCGGTCTGTCCGCAGTAGAGATGTTAACGGCCGGCGGTGTCAAAGGCTTGCTCATTGCCGCTGCCGACCCCGCCGTTGAGAGCGAAAGTTACAAACAAGCCCTGCAACAGCTCGATTTCCTGGTGGTGCAAGAGTTGTTCCTAACCGAAACCGCGCAAATGGCCGATGTCGTTCTCCCGGCCAAAGGCAATGCCGAGCGCGATGGTTCATACACCAACTTGGAACGACGGGTTCAGACCTTTGATATGGGTGTGCCCGCGCCGGGTAAAGCTTGGGCCGATTGGCTCATTTTCACCGGCATTGCCGGGCAACTTGGTGCTGA
This sequence comes from Anaerolineae bacterium, assembly GCA_020433805.1. Lineage (GTDB taxonomy): Bacteria > Chloroflexota > Anaerolineae > 4572-78 > J111 > JAGRBY01. The sequence goes on along the minus strand of JAGRBZ010000023.1, from coordinate 13,776 downwards.
CTGGGCCTATGCTTCAGCCGATGGGGTGATGGCCGAAATTACGCAGCGTGTGCCGCTGTACGCCGGAATGGATTTCAAAAACCTGACCGCTCCGATTTCGCTGCAACGTAAGACAGAACACTATATTTATGAAGGCATGAGCTTCACAACCGATATTCGTGAAGGCATCCAGTGGGCAACGGTCGCCGAAAGTGACTCAGCGCCGAAAATTCCGTTACGCTTTATCGAACCGGCCAAGGCAAGCAGCCAAGAGCAAGGATTAACTCTGGTTGCTCCGCGCATGCTGTATGACGGTGGTCGGTTACTGGCTGAAGCGGACGTTGTCAACGCTCATATTCTTGAACCGCAACTCATGTTGTCGCGTAGTGATGCCCAAAAGTTGGGCGTGTCCACGGGTGATTCGGTGACAGTTTCGCAAAACGGGACCGCTATAACGGTGCCGGTATACATCGAGCGAACGGTAAGCGAAGGCGTGGCTTTGTTGCCGCGTAACTTAGCGGGTCGCCCTGCCGAAAAATTGGTCGGCCCAAATGGCCTGTATTCGACCGTAAAAGTGGAGAAAAGTTAGTCTGATGGATCAGCAACTGCTTGTCGATATTATCGTGCAAATTATCATCATCGGAGCCGTGGCGAGCGGACTGATGGCCGCTTTCGGCGCAATGACGGTGGTCGAGCGGCGGGTTCTGGGAAAGTTTACCATGCGCTACGGCCCAAATCGGGTCGGACCTTTTGGGACACTGCAAATTGTGGCCGATGGCCTCAAGATGTTTTTCAAGGAAGAAGTTATTCCCAGTCACGTAGACCGGCTTGTCTACTTGATGGCTCCCGGTGTTTCGTTGGTACCGGCCTTGCTCGCCGCCGGCGTGGTTCCGATTGCTGCTCAACCGTTGGTTTTACCATTTGAGGTTTTTGGATCGACCATCACCATTTATCCCTGGATGGCTGACATTAATGTGGGTGTTCTCTATATCTTAGCCGTTGGTAGTTTGGGAACATACGGGGTGGTCTTAGGCGGCTGGTCGAGCAATAACAAATATTCGCTGTTGGGCGGGCTGCGAACCAGCGCTCAAATGCTTAGCTACGAACTGCCCATGGGCGTGGCGCTGTTGAGCGTTCTTCTCATAGTCGGCTCGATGCGGATGACGGACATCGTCAATTTTCAAGCATCATATCTGGGCGGCTATTTGTGGTTTATCTTCATTCAGCCGATTGCCTTTCTCATTTTCTTCATTTGTGGTCTGGCCGAAGCTGGGCGATCACCTTTTGACTTACCGGAAACGGAAAACGAATTGATTGCCGGTTTTGCCACGGAATATGGCGGTATGAAGTTCGGACTTTTCTTCGCCGCAGAATATATCCATATGATTGTGCTGAGCTTTATTACGGCCACAATCTTTTTGGGCGGCTGGCTGGGACCGTTCTCGCAGCAAATCCCTGTATTAGGAATTGTATATCTGCTGATTAAAGTTGCGTTTGTGCTGTTTTTAATAATTTGGGTGCGGGTTAGTATTCCCCGCGTTCGATTTGATAAGCTGATGAAGTTTTGCTGGAAGTTCCTGCTGCCGTTGAGCATTGCCAACGCTGCGGTTACGGCGCTTGTACTTGCGATTCTCTTCTTTTAATCAATATCGAGTATTGACCTGACAAGGTAGGATAGCGAAATATGATCAACCAATTGAAAGATGTTGTAACCGGGTCTGCAGAAATCGCAAAGGCGATGGGGGTTACGCTGAAATATTTTTTCAAAAAGCCGGTAACGCATCAATATCCGGACGAGCCGGTTGAAGTGTATCCCCGTTTTCGCGGGCGACATGTGCTGAAGCGCTACGACAACGGTTTGGAGCGATGCATTGGCTGTGCCTTGTGCGCGGCGGCTTGCCCAACCGACTGTATTTACGTGGAAGCCTCCGAAAATACGGATGAGAAACGCTACTCACCCGGTGAGCGCTACGCTTCGACGTATGACATCAACATGCTGCGCTGCATTTTCTGCGGCTACTGCGCCGAAGCCTGTCCGACCGAAGCGATTGTGTTAGAGCACGATTTTGCTCTGGCCGAGTACAATCGCTGGGATGCCATTTATCCCAAAGAACGTCTGCTTGAGCCACACGATCCCGATTATATTGTTTTACGCAGCGACGAAGAATTTAAGCTGTCCGAAACCTGGGGTAAAAAGTAAGTAGCCGTTTTTGAAGTTTGCCAATTTGACCCGTTCCATAGGTGATGGGATGTAAACGCTTTTGACGTTTTTGCAGCTACTACCTTTGCACTTTAAAGTATGGAGCACGAAACCAGGGCTTTGATGCCTAACTGATAACCTTTTGAGGCAAAAAGTACCTCTTTTTTAAGCTAAAAAACCTGGTTTCTAAAAAAGTGCAGACATAGTGTTGCAGTGTTAAAAGCGTTTTACCACGTTTAAAACCATTCTTGAGAAGAGTAATTTCATATGCCCGGACAAATTTTATTTTTTATTGTTGCTGCCATTTCTGTGATAGCGGCCCTTGGCGTTATCTTCAACAGAAATGTGGTTCACAGCGCCCTCTTTTTGCTGCTGAACTTTGGCACGCTGGCGGTTTTCTATTTTATGCTCAACGCCCAGTTCTTGGGGGTGGCTCAAATTCTGGTTTATGCCGGGGCCATCGTGGTGTTGTTCCTCTTTGTGGTCATGCTGCTGGGGGCCGATTTAGGAGAGCCGGTTGACAGCTGGCTGAACGGTCGCAATTTGCTGCTGATTGCGCTGGGGTTGGTACTGCTAACGGTGGTTGGTACTGCCGTTTTTGAAAATACCATCTTCGGTGCTACCAGCGAAACCACGCCAGATAGTTGTTGAAGAGTTTGGACAAACTCAGGTCATTGCCGTTTCACTCTTTACCGATTACTTGCTGCCGTTCCAATTGGTGGCAATTTTGCTGTCGGTCGGTGTGGTCGGCGTAGTTTGGCTGGCCCAACACCAGCAGCGACAGCGCTTCCGGCGCATCATCGCCGTGCTCGACTCAACCTGGGCTGAAGAATCAGAGCGCCCCAGTCCCGACCTGCTGCGGGTCAATTGGCTGCGCCGGAAAGCCTTGTTTGATTTTGACCAGATCGAAATCATCCAGGCTACCGATCAACAGGTCGAAGAACTGGTGGCCATGGTTGGCAACGACACCGATAGCTGGCGACGCTCTCGCTATCGACAAATGCGTTGCTTCATCGATCCCGATTGTAAACTGACGGAAAATACCGTGCGCTTGCTGCGCGATACGTTCGGTGAGGTTAAAAATTTAGTGCAAAAAGAAGGTATTGCCGTATGATTGGTCAAGTTCCACTTTCTTATTATCTGTTGCTGAGTGCCATTCTGTTCGCCATCGGAGCCGGCGGCGTGCTTATTCGCCGTAACGTTATCATTGTTCTGATGTGCGTTGAGATGATGATGAATGCCGTCAACCTGACGTTTATTGCCTTCTCTCGCTATCTCGACTCGACGACGGGCCAGATTTTTGTCTTTATGATTATGGCGGTAGCAGCGGTGGAAGTTGCGATTGGTCTGGCGCTACTGGTCGAGTTAAACCGCCACAAAGATACGGTAGACATCAACGAGTTTAATTCGTTGCAGGGCTAAATCATCGAGAATTTATCTATTTAGTGAGTGATTATGACTCAATTAATCTGGTTAACTATAGCTTTACCCATACTCGGGCTTCTGATTAACGGCTTATTCGGACGCCGTTTTCTTGGAAATCGGGTAGTCAGCATTATTGCGCCGTTAATGGTGTTGCTGGCTTTTCTAGTGGGGGTCGGAGCCTTTTTTGAAACGATGGGGCGCGATGGCGAAGCCGTTACCGTTCATTTATGGAATTGGACAACCATCGGCGATTTCTCCGTGCCGATTAACCTGCTGGTCGATCCGCTGTCGCTGACGATGGTGCTGGTGGTAACCGGCGTTGGATTTCTGATCCACGTCTATGCCACCGATTACATGGTGCATCGCGATGACCACGGTCACGCGCACGATGATCGCGATTTCCCGCGTTTCTTCACCTTCCTCAACCTGTTCATCGCCTCGATGTTGGTGCTGGTGCTGGGCGATAACTACCTGATGATGTACGTCGGCTGGGAACTGGTGGGGGTATCATCCTATCTGCTGATTGGCTACTGGTTCGACCGCCCCTCTGAAGAACAAACACCTATCGATCTCGGCCCCGATACGGAGCCGGTTCAATTGCAGCCGCTGCTTTCACCGGCAGCGTCAGGGATGAAGGCTTTCATCGTCAACCGCATTGGTGACGTCGGCTTTGCGTTAGGTGTCTTCCTCATTTGGAGTACGTTCGGCACACTTCAATTTGACGAAGTTTTTGCCGAAGCCGTACACGTGTCTGAGACAATGCCCACGGTTATTCCCTGGATAACGGCCCTGCTCTTTGTCGGCGCTATCGGGAAAAGTGCGCAACTTCCGCTGTACGTCTGGCTCCCCGACGCGATGGCCGGTCCGACCCCGGTTTCGGCCCTCATCCACGCAGCGACGATGGTCACCGCCGGGGTGTATATGATTGTTCGCAGCAACATTCTCTACTCGCTGGCTCCTAACGTGTCGTTGTGGATCGCCATTATCGGGATGGCAACCGCCTTCTTTGCCGCCACCATCGCGCTGGTGCAGGTCGATCTCAAACGGGTGTTGGCTTATTCGACGGTTAGTCAGCTTGGCTATATGTTTGCGGCGGTTGGTGTTGGAGCCTACACCGCCGGAATGTTTCACCTGGTGACGCACGCCTTCTTCAAGGCACTACTCTTCTTGGGTGCCGGTTCGGTTATGCACGCGCTGCACGACGTCATCGACATTCGCCGGATGGGTGGTTTGAAGGACAAAATGAAGATCACCTGGATCACCTTCTGGATTGGCGGTCTGGCGCTGGCCGGTTTCCCACTGATGTCCGGCTTCTTCTCCAAAGACGAGATTTTAGCCCACGTTTTTGAAGCATCGCCCATTCTCTGGTTCTTCGGGATTTTAACGGCGGGGATGACGGCTTTCTATACCTTCCGGGCCATCTTCATTGCCTTCCACGGCAAACCACGTGACCATCACCTTTACGAGCACGCCCACGAAAACCGAGCACCGATTACGTTTGCACTGAGCGTTCTGGCCGTTTTAGCCATTTTCGGCGGTCTTTTGGGCTTACCCGCGTTTATGGGCTTCACGCACTACCTCGACGGTTGGCTTGAGCACGTTCTGTATGAGCTGCCTCACGGAGCGGAAGAACATCACATGTCGGTTACTATGGAATATATTTTGATGGGTACCTCAGCGGTTATTGCTGTGGGCGGTATCGCGTTGGCTTATTTCTTCTATATGGTCCAGCCTTCTATCCCGCAAAATATTGCCCGCAGTCTGCGTTCACTGTTTGCTCTATTGGCCCACAAATATTGGATCGATGAACTGTACGATACGCTCTTCGTCCAGCCGGGACTGAAGCTATCTAACGCCTTTGCCAACGGACTCGATAAACTTATCATCGATGAAACATTTATTGACGGTTCGGCTAAATTGGTGGGGCGGTTCGGCAAACTGCTCAGTAAATTGGAAAACGGCTACACGAGCAATTATGCCCTGGCTACATTTATCGGGGTTCTCATTATGATTAGCTACTTCTTTTTAAGGTAGGTTGAATGATACTCTCGCTGCTAATTCTTATTCCTATCACCGGCGCAATCTTGATCGCGTTTGTGCCGCGTGAGCAAGAAAATGTGGTAAAATGGCTGGCTCTGGGGACAACCGCTGTGGCGTTGGTTGTATCGCTGCCCCTTTATTTCGGTTTTGTCGATAATGCTAGCGGCTACCAGTTTGAGGAATTTCGGCCCTGGATACCCCCACTTAATATCGCCTACCATGTGGGTATCGATGGCTTAAGTCTCTTTCTGATTTTGCTGACCACCTTCTTAACCCTAATATCAGTCTTGAGTTCGTGGACGGCCATCACCGACGGTCTTAAAGGCTATATGGCCCTGATGCTGCTGCTCGAAGCGGCAGTTATCGGCGTATTTGTCTCGCTCGACCTGTTTCTTTTCTATCTCTTCTGGGAAGCGAGCCTTATTCCGATGGCACTGCTTATCGGCAAATGGGGTGGTAGTCGCCGCGTCTACGCCGCGGTAAAGTTCATCATCTACACAATGGCCGGTAGTACGTTGATGCTGGTCGGCGCGTTAGTGCTGTATGTCAACGGTGGCACGTCTGACCTGCCAACGTTGGTCAATAACCTTGAACTGTCGCAAAATTTACAGATAATTCTGTTCTTTGCCTTTGCTCTGGCCTTCTCGGTTAAAGTGCCGCTTTTCCCGCTGCATACTTGGTTGCCGACGGCTCACGTTGAAGCACCGACGGCCGGTTCGATTATGCTGGCCGGGGTTTTGCTGAAAATGGGGACGTACAGCTATCTGCGGTTCGCCATACCGCTTTTCCCCGATGCGTTAGCTTATTGGTCGCCATTGCTGGTCACCTTGGCTATCGTCGGCATATTATATGGTGCGCTGGTTGCACTGGTGCAGGATGACGTTAAGAAATTGGTGGCTTACTCATCGGTAGCGCACATGGGTTTTATCGTGCTGGGAACCTTTAGCGGTGGCCAACAGGGAATGAGCGGCGCGGTACTGCAAATGATTAACCACGGTTTGAGCACCGGCATGCTCTTCTTCTTGATTGGGGTACTGTATGAGCAGCGCCATACGCGCCTCTTTAGCGAATATGGTGGTCTCTGGGTGAAAGTACCGGTCTTTGGAACCTACTTCCTGCTGGCCGTCTTCTCATCGGTGGGTTTGCCGGGCTTAAACGGCTTTGTCGGCGAATTTGTTATTTTGCTCGGTACGTTCAAAGTCAATCCTATTGCTGCTGCGCTCGGTACGTTTGGTATCGTGCTGGCGGCCTGGTATCTGTTGACCGCTACCCGTAAGATGATGATGGGGCCGTTCAACGAAGCCAATAAAAATCTGAAGGATATGAACCTTCGTGAGTCGGGTATCGCTTTTGCCTTAATTGCCCTATGTTTTGTCATTGGATTTTTCCCGAATTTATTGTTCGACAAAATTAATCCGGCCACAGTAGAACTGGCCGAAATTATCAAAGCCACGGCGTTGCTCGCCGGACAATAATAAAACCTGCTGTTTAGTGGAGACCTTATGCCCATAGAATTTCCTGTCTTAAATTTTGTCGCCGTTGGCCCTATGTTGGCCGTCACCATTACGGCGTTCTTGGTAATGTTTATCGAACTGTTTGTTGAAGACAAGCGCATTCTTGGCTATATTAGCCTGGTTGGTCTGGCTGTCGCAGCGGTTTTAAGCTTTAGCCTGATGGGGGCGTTTGCGGCTCCGGCTTTTCAGACCATGGTTATCAGCGATGGTTACGCACTATTTTTGAACTTGATTTTCATCATCGCTGCTGCTTTGTCGATTTTGATCTCCCTGAGCTACTTGGGCGAACGCGAGCTTCAGCATGGTGAATATTACGCGCTGCTCCTTTTTGCCACCGTCGGCATGATGCTGATGGGCGCGGCGACCGACCTCATGATCGTCTTCATGGGCCTGGAGATTATGTCGATTGCCCTTTATATTCTGGCGGCCTTTAATCGCCAGCAGTTAGGCTCCGGCGAGGCCGGGATGAAGTATTTTGTGCTTGGCGCGTTTGCTTCGGCTTTCTTCCTCTATGGGGTTGCTCTTGTGTACGGTGCGACCGGCTCAACCAACCTGCAAGAAATCGGCAGTTGGTTCTCGGTCGACCGAGGCAATTTGGGCGATCCAATTGCTTTGGTAGGGCTGGGTCTCTTGCTCGTTGGTTTTGCTTTCAAAATTGCCGCCGTACCGTTTCAGTGGTGGACGCCCGATGTTTACCATGGCTCACCTACCTCTGTAACCGCATTTATGTCAGTTGGAGCCAAAGCGGCAGGTTTTGCCTCCCTTGTTCGAGTACTGATGGTTTCTTTTAACGAAGCCTTTACAATTGATTGGCAACTTGCCCTGGCGGTGCTTGCGGTTATTACCATGACTGTCGGCAACATTGCCGCATTGGCCCAAAAAGATGTCAAACGTATGTTGGCTTACTCTAGCATCGCCCATGCCGGTTACATTTTAGTTGGTGTGGTTCCCGCCTCGATGATCGGGGTTCGGGCCGTGCTCTTTTATCTCTTCTCTTACACCTTCATGAATATTGGAGCGTTTGCCGTTATCGCTATACTTGAGCGCCGTAGCGAAGTCGGCTCGTCCATCCAGGATTATGCCGGTTTGGCTAGTCGCAGTCCATTCTTGGCAGGGATGATGCTGCTATTTATGGTGTCGCTAACCGGTATACCGCCATTTATTGGTTTCTGGGGCAAACTGTATGTCTTTTGGGCGGCTGTCCAAGCTGATATGAGTTGGCTGGCGGTCATCGGGATGATCAACAGCGCTATCTCAGCCTTCTATTATTTAGGAGTTGTGGTTCAAATGTACATGCGCCCCGTTGCTGCTGACGAAGATGGTGTCGAAGCGCCTGCCTTTAAACTTACCGGTCCAATTATGGTAACACTTGTAGTAACCGCTATTGTTACCGTTGTATTCGGTATCTGGCCGACACCTTTATTTAATCTAGCTTCTTTGGCTGCCTTTGGTTAAATAACTTGACTCTCACCCTGAATTAGTGATAGACTTGAAACCAACTATAAGTACTTGATAAATATATAGATGGCCTATGTCAGAGTTGGTTGTAGATTTATTTGAAGAAAACCGCATTTGGACTCTGAAACTCGACGGGAATGTCGACTCAAATACCCATCAGTTCATGTGGTTCACCAATAGTAGTGCTTCTTTGTTGAAAAAATTGCAAGAAGCCCAGGCCGAAGCGTTGCGAATAGACCTCACCGAAACGAATAGTTTCGATTCACAAGGGCTTAGACTTTTACTCAACGCCCATAAAGAATTTTCAAGAGCAAAACTTCCTATTATCCTAAAGAACCCCAATGTCCATTTGAGTCGCTTATTTAAGATTATGCAGTTTGATCGAATTTTTGAGATCGAATTTGACCCGTAAAACTGCATTGAGATATCGTATAAAGCGTAAATCCAATTAAAACCAACATCCTGATGTTTTGCTCGGCTTTACATTGGTGGGAACAATAAAGGTCTTGCAATGTCTGACCAACGACCAAAAAAGCTAAAGAGGTTAACTCCTAAACCAAATCCGGAAAACGCTATTCGGGTTCTCTATGTGGAGGACTCAGCGGTTATTCGTGATACTATTGCTCGACTGCTCGAATTAAAAGGGTATAAGGTAAATTATGCCAAAAATGGTCAAGAAGGGGTTGAGTTGGCCTTAACTTGGAATCCGCAAGTCATTCTCATGGATCTGCGTATGCCGGTTATGGATGGCTATAATGCCATTAATGAAATACGGGCTAATCCCGCAACCCGTCACCTCCCGATTTTTGTGATTTCGGCCTGGAGTAGTAAAAAAGAGCGGACGCAGGCTAAGCTAGCCGGGGCTGACGAGTTTTTTGTCAAGCCACCTGATCTCAATCGATTGATTGAGGCGATAAATCGTGCGGTTAAATGAGCCGATAGAATTTAGTGAAGTAATGGTAAAGACACAGGCTCGACATTAACGTCGAGCTTTTTTGTTGCCAAAATTAGAGAATTAGAGTTTAAGAATTGACATAGAACGCCCGTTCGTGGTATAATCTTAGCAAAATCAGCACAAATGGTCGGAACAAATGGCCGGTACTAAGGAGAAGTTACTGTGGGATTATCTGAACGGCAAAAAAATATTCTGAATTTTGTAAAATCTTTTACATTAGATAATGGGTATCCCCCCACCATCCGAGAAATCGGTAAAGCAGTCAATATTACCTCAACCTCTGTCGTAAACTACAACCTCGATGCTTTACAACGTAATGGGCATATTTATAGAGATCGCACGGTCTCTAGAGGCATTCGCCTTGTAGACGGTTTGGAACAGCTTACCGGCGCTTCTGAACTGGTGAAAGTACCGCTTCTAGGCCGTATCGCCGCTGGTGAACCGCTGCTTAACTTTGCAGATGCTTATGATCCGGAAATGGACACCATTGAACTCACCCGTGATGTCGTCCCCAATGAGAAAGATGTCTATGCTCTGAAAGTTAGGGGAGACTCAATGATTGATGCGCTCATTAACGACGGGGATATTGTGGTTATGCGCCATGCCGAAACCGCAAACAATGGCGATATGGTGGCAGCCTGGATAACCGACCAGGAAGAAACCACGCTCAAGCGTTTTTACAACGAAGGGCATCGTATTCGGTTACAACCGGAAAACCAAACAATGGAACCCATTTACGTTGATCCTTCCAACTTGGAAATAAAAGGGCGCGTTATCGCGGTTATTCGCCAACTTGTTTAATAAAAAATGCTGCATGCCCCTATAGATCGCTTTTCTTAATCGGCTCTTTCAGCACGCCTCTTTGAGGCGTGTTTGTTTTTAACCCCGTTAAATTTTTAATCTAAATTTACGGTTATAAGACTTGACTTTAGAACGCACGTTCTGGTATAATGATGCCAGTTTAGAACGTGTGTTCTAATTTTTTGGGGATATCTTACTAAAAAGTTGAAGGAGCCAGATGATGATTAAAATAAGTGATAAACAAGAACGGATGCTGGCGTTTATTGAAGATTTTGTGCAGACCAATGGTTATCCTCCCACCTATGAGGAAATTAGAGCAGGCCTTAATATCAGTACCAAATCTCTGGTCGATTACCACCTGGGCGTTCTTGAAAATGCTGATTTTATCACCCGCATTCCAAACACGCCACGCGGTTTACGCTTGGCGTCGGATACAAAAGATGCCGCTCCATTAGCCACGAACGGTATCGAAAACCAAATGACCAATCTTATCGATCTCAGCGAAGATGAAATTGTGGAATTGACCTTTAACGTGGTTGCCGGTGACTCTGACCTTTATGCCCTTAAAGTTGACGATCCGCATAGTGTCGGTGCTTTTGTCAACAAAGGGGATATCGTTATTTTGCAGCGCCAGAGTTGTGCCCAAAATGGAGAGATGGTGGCCGCGAAATTGGCCCTTAAGGGGCAGACCGCACTAGGACGCTATTACCGTGAAAATGGTCACGTTCGATTAGAAGCAGCAAACTCTACATTTAAACCCGTGGTGGTTTCCCCTGAGGCTATCGAAATTCAGGGCAAAGTCGTTGCCGTTATCCGGCAGGTTGAGCTGGCTCAGCACGCAACAATTCACTAGACATCACCAATACCCATTTTGATAGCTCGTAGTAGCGGCTTTAGCCGTTCTTTCAGGTTGCTGCTAATGCTACTTCCACGAGTTAAAGCATGAAATCTGGATTCTTGTCTCGGCCCGTTGCGATGCCGTCCACGCAACCAAAAGTTGCGGAGAGCAGAGTTGAGTTAACTAAGCGCAAACCCGACGCCAACCACCATCGCTAAAAAGGTGTAACAGGTTATGATATGCTTGAAAAACAGAATTATCCTGTGCACTGGGAAAATCTCGATCCGGAGTTGTATATGCGTCGGGTATTAGAATACCAAGCTGACCAAATTGAGATGGTTTTAACCAGCCATCGCGTGCCCGGCAGAGTGACCGGCGGCGTGGTTACGCCACGCTGGATAAGCTATCGGGTTTTCCCGGAGATTTCAACCAAAGTTTCAAAAGTTATCGGGTTGTCTGAAGAGCTAGCGTTGCGGCTTGGTGCCCCACGGGTGAGAATTTCCCGGCAGGGAGCGGCTGTTCAGGTTGATGTTCCTCGAGAGGATGCGCAAGTGGTTCGTTTAATCAACTTGTGCCGTCATCTCAAAGAGATACCTAAGCAGACGGCTATTTTAGGCATGGATGAGTCGGGGGTGCCGCTCTTGCTGCGGCTTCCGTCGCCGGATGTGGCGCACGTGCTCATTTCCGGTACAACCGGTTCCGGCAAGACGGCTCTAGCCCGCAGTATAGCCCTCTCTCTGGCGATGCACAATCGACTGGGCGAAGTGCAGATGATCTTCATTGATCCTAAAGGCAACGGCTTCGACCCGTTTGTTACATTCGATGGGGGACATGGTCATGCTGCTTTGCCGCATCTGCTGCGACCGGCTGTACAGGATGTTCACCAAGCTATTTTCTTGCTTGGCGAAATGGTCGAAGAGATGGTTCGGCGTGATAGAGAGAACATTTGCGAACCACGTGTCATTATTTTCATCGATGAGGTGGCCGATTTGATGGAACAGGGCGGCAAAGCCATGGACCGGCTAATGACGCGATTAACCCAGCGCGGTCGAAGCGCCGGATTGCACATCATTGCCTGTACTCAAAAGCCGCTGGCGGCTAGTATTGGCAGCTTGACCCGCAGTAACTTTCCGGTCCGGCTGGTCGGTAGTGTTGCCAGTGCCGATGATGCCAAAATTGCCGCCGGTATTCCCGGCACCGGCGCGGAAAAGTTGTTAGGGCGCGGTGACTTTCTCCTGATCGCCAAGGGTCATGTAACCCGTTTTCAAGCGGCTTATGTCAATGAGCAGGAAATTCGTCAAATTGTTAACCGCATGAGTTCGGGTGGACGCCAAAGCCGTCGCTGGCTAACTCCACAGCCACAGCCGCGCCCCGAAACGCAGTCGCAACCTCTGGCCGCCACAGGCACCGATGGCCGTATCGTCGAAGCTCCAATTGTGCCTGCGCCGCCAGAAGAGGTGGTGAAGAAGCCTAAAAAGGGGTTGGTCAGTACGATGTTTGGGCATCAATTGAAGTTAATTAAGTAATGGTAGAGTAGCAAAGGGGTTTTACTATGAAAAAGTTTCTGTTTTTTGTCGGAGTTTCATTTGCTGTGGCGATGGCCGTGGTCATCGGACTGCGTTTAAGCCCCGATGCTATGGCCGTAATTATAGGTATTATTTGCGGTGTGTTGGCCTCCATTCCCACCAGTATCATTTTGGTCTGGGTTTTGCGCCAGCGCGAAAAGCAGCCCGAAGAGATGGGGTATGGCGGCTATAACCGTTATGGACACTACCCGCCGGTGGTTGTTGTCAATGGACAAGGCACCAATGGCTATGGCAATTCAGCAGCCCCACCCCCGGTTTTAACGCCCAACACACCTCCCGGTACGCGTGACTTCAAAGTTATTGGCCAGGAGACCACGGAAAATGTTGGTGATATCTTACCTTCACTATGGGACTAATCATGTACGAAAATTCAGAAAAGATTCAAATGCTGGAGCGTCGATTTAATCTTTTCCCGGCTCGGTTTACCTGGCGCGGGCGTATCTACACTGTCGATGCTGTTAACGAATGTAAAACTGTCACTAGCCGCTATGCTGATCAGGGGATGCATCACTTTTGGATTCGGGCCGATGGGCAGATGCTTCACCTGTGCGAGATCTTTCCGCACAGCGACTGGCTTATTTATCGCGATGCAACGGAGTAAACGATGGTAGAAGGATTATTGTGGTTTGACAGCGATCCCAATCGCAAACTGGCGGATAAAATTGATAGGGCTGTGCAACGATATCATTATCGTCTCCACAGCAAACCGACCATCTGCTACGTTAATATCAAAGATTTTGATGAGCAGAGTCCGGAAATTAATGGGATTTTATTAAAACCCAAAGACAATATTTTGCCGCATCACTATTTGATTGGTATTGAGTAAAACAAACTTGCTGGCTGTTATGGGTTTCAATAAAACAGAGAGGTTCCCCGTCGCCTCTCTGTTTTGCTGTTTAAAGCGCATTCGTCTAGAACAGCAATTCTCAGTATGACCTAAGATTGGTCCAGTTTTTGTTTTTTGGTGGAGAATGCGCGTT
>JAGRBZ010000239.1 GCA_020433805.1 Anaerolineae bacterium | reverse complement strand
GACTCTGAGCCGATTTTGCCGCCGGTTAGCGTTGCTCCAGCCGGGATAATTTCGCGCTCGGATGAAGAGATCCCTGCTGCGACGGAAGAACAAGTTCAAGGGGAAGCCGCTGCGGCTGAAAACACCCCACCTGTTGCTGAGTCATCTCAGCCGATTTCTGAGCCATCGACGGCAGAGTCGACCGTCGAGGAAAAATCGGAACCAACCGCCGTTGAGCCATCGCCTGTGGCGGAGCAAACCGAAGCCCCTGCGCCCGTATCAGAGAAAGTATCTGATAAACCTGCCTTAGAAGAAGCGGCAATTGCTGCTGGGGCGGTCGCAGCCGGGACTGCTGTCGCTGATGCTAAAAAAGAAACAACAGATGCAGGCGATACAGCACAGCCTGAGCTTAAAACTGCCGATTCTTTGCCTGATGAATCATCGGCCGAAGAGACCGGACCGAAACGTCCTCGCCGCAAGAAGAAAAAGAAAGCCGCTGCCCCAGACTGGCGCGAGCGCATGTCGCAGCCGATGGCCATCTCGTTTGCAATAGGTGGCGCGATTGTGCTGTTGGCGTTGTGTGCTGTTTGTGCCGGAAGCGGTTGGTTTGTAGCGTTGCAAGAAGATGGCGGGCTGCTGGCCAGTTTTGGAGCGGCTCAACCGGCTGCTATCGTGCTGCCCACCGACGAACTTGACGGTACGGATGAGGTTCCGGCTACCGAGGAACCGACCGACGAAGCACCGCTTGTGGAGGAGCCTGTTTCGCCGGTCGATACGCCAACGCTGCCGGCAACCAGTACACCAACGCTGCTGCCGGTAACCGATACCCCCGAGGCAACCGAAACCCCGGAGGAAACCGATACGCCCGAGCCAACGGATACCCCTGAACCGACCGATACACCCGAACCCACTGCAACCGACACACCAGAGCCAACCGATACGCCCACTGAAGAAAGCGAAGCAGCCGAAGAAGAAGAGGCAGAAGCTCCCTCTGCATCTGAAATAACCTATGGTCCGCCGGTTCTTATTTCCCCGGACTATGAGGAAGAATTTATCGGGTTTAACGAGATTAAGCTCCAGTGGCAGCCGGTAGATTTGGCCGAGAATGAACAGTATGCCGTTCGGCTGGTTTATCCCTTCAATGGCCAGCCCAACTATCAGGGTTCAAACGTTACAGAGCCGGAATGGGTTATTCCCTTGTCTTTGTACCGCCAGATTGATCCACCGGAGCAACGATATGAGTGGTTTGTTATCATTGAGCGGGTGAATGAAGATGGTTCTGTTACCGCCGCTAGCCCGGAAAGTGAGCATCGCTTCTTTTTCTGGCGCTAATCAATAACGATCGAGATGCAAAAAAGCCTCCCATATTTCGGAGGCTTTTTTTATTTCTCTTGAATTTGTTACAAAGGGTGAGAGATTAGGATGAAAAAGCGTGCCGCCAGGCAAAAGTTCGCCGGTAGCCATAGTCGGTGCTGAAGCTGCCAAAAGCCTTGGCCGGCATGCGGCGTAAGGGATGACGAGCCAGGGCACGCAAACCTCGCTGGGCAATGCGATAGGGTGAGTAAATGGTGCGGCAGATTTTATCGTACTCCTGCTCAAACTCTTGTACGGACATTTGCTTGGGATAGTAGACAACGTGAGCCGTATCGTAGTAGCGCCATGTTTTATCCGGAATAAGCCGATCTTCTTTGAGAAGTTGCTCGCGGAAGGGGGTGCCGGGGTAGGGCGTAAGCACGGTCGTGCTCATACTATCAAGCCCCGAGGTTTTACCGAATTTCCAGGTATCCCACATTACTTTGGGGGTGTCATTATCAAATCCAAAAACAAACAGGCCTACGACGCCAATGCCGTGTTTTTGAATATCTTTAATCGATTCCTGATACTGCTTGATGAGACCTTTGCTCTTACCGCCCAACTCACGCCAGTTATCGGGATTGACTGACTCAAAGCCGATGAAAAACTTATCGAGGTGAGCCCGTCTTGCTAATTTTAAAAGTTCGGGATATTTTGATACAGCCATTTCGGCTTGGGTTGTCCAACCTCGCAGTGGAAGTTTTTCTAGGGCCAAGAAAAGTTTTTCGGTATATTCCGGATCGATGATAAAGGAGAGGCCAAAGTTATCATCCGTTAGGAAAAAGCGATCGATTTTACGCCGTTCGATTTCTTCGACAATCTCTTCGACCGGTCGAAAACGCATTTTCTGACCGCTAACCCGAATAGCTGTGCAAAACGAGCAGTTGCGGGGACAGCCCCGTGTTATTTCCATCATCGGCGTCCAGAAACGACGCTGCTCATCCACCTGCTTGATAACGCGGTCGGTAAGCGGCGCAACGCCTTTGAGGTCGGCCCATTCGGTATCATCATAATGAGGCTGAAGCGTATCGTTTTGAAAATCCTCGATGATTTTAGGCCAGGTGCGATACGCTTCGCCCGTCACCACGACGTCGGCCCAGCGTTTTACATCGTCAGGCATGAGTGTAGCGTGATTGCCGCCCACGATGATAGTCTCGACGCCGGCCTGGCGGGCGATTTGGGCAAAATGTTCGGCCTGCTCAACTTCCAGCGTTTTGGCCGTAATGCCTACCAAATCGTGTTTGCCTAAGCCGCGCAGTTTTTTCTCGACGGGGTCCCAGTCGTTGTGCCAGATTTCGACATCAATATCATCCGGTACGAGCGAAGCCAGCCGCATTAATGTGTAAGACGCAGCCGGCGCTTTCCCAAAGATACGGCCATCGCGACCGGGTTGAATTAATACAATTTTTCGAATTTCCAAGAAACCATCCTCCTGCTTGGTCAATCGAAATTATCGATTTACAGAGTGTGTTGTGAATTTCCTCACATCGTTAATGAAGCGGCTAGAGTCTAGCACAGGATAAGATCGGAAGCAATTTTTATAAAAGAACTTTTAAAAAACAAGCAGAACGGCAGGAGGCAGGGGTAGTATATACCCAAGGAATAAATTAGTGCTTGGCATCCGTCAAGAAACAAGGTATGATACTGTTAAGCATTGCTATTTTTTTATTGAGTAAAATTATGACCAACAATTTACGTTCGCCAAATTGGAGTAATTCTACAAAGATTTTTGTTGCGGCTTTTGCCACTATTTTATTAAGCTTAGCCATATGGCGTTTTCAATCGGTGATTGGCCCTTTGGTTGTGGCCGGTATTATCGCCTACATTCTCAATCCTTTGATCGTCATGCTCGATAATCGAACGCCGATGAGGCGCGGGGGCGCGATAGGAATAGTCTATGGCGTGTTTGCTCTTCTTGTATTTGCGCTTTTAACCGTGGCCGGAGTGACGATTTACCAACAATCGGCTGGGCTAATCGAATTTAGTCAGATTATCATTGTTAATGGCCCGGAGCAGTTACAAGCATTTCTGATCAAACCTATTTCTCTGGGGCCGTGGACGTTTCAACCCAACCAGCTTGCTTTCGATTTTGACACCATTATGCAGCAACTGGCTTCGGCTATTCAGCCGATATTAAGCCAGAGCGCTCAATTTGTAACCGTAGCCGCCTCGATGACGGTGGGCTGGGTCGGCTGGGCGGTTTTGGTTTACGTGCTGTCGATTTATTTTGCCATAGACTGGCCGCGCTTTGGGGGCTTAATTAGTGATGCCATCTATCAGCCCGGTTATCGCCAGGATGTTAAGCGGCTGCTCTCGGAGACCGGGCGCATTTGGAACGGCTATCTGCGGGGACAAACGCTGTTGGCGACGTTGATGGCGGTAATTTTTACCATCGTTTTATGGATTTTAGGCGTCCGATATGCTCTACTCTTAGGGGTGCTTGCCGGTGTTTTAGATTTTATACCCTTTGTGGGTGCGTTTATTACGGTCGCTTTGTCCACGTTGATTGCCTTTTTTCAAGGGGAGAATTGGTTAGGTTTAAGCCCATTGTGGTTTGGCCTACTGGTATTAGGTGTCGGCATCGTTCTCCAGCAGATTGAAGGTAACTGGCTTAACCCTCGTATTGTCGGGGGAGCGCTGGGGTTGCACCCGCTGCTGGTGATGGTCGGCGCGATTATGGGCAGTATTCTGGCCGGACTGCTGGGCGTGATGTTGGCCGCGCCGGTGTTAGCCACCGTCAAGTTGTTAGGCGTATACGCCTGGCGTAAAATGTTCGATCTCGATCCGTTTCCTAATCTCGAACCACTACCGGTTGTTGAAACCTCCGTACCCCCGCCTTCTGTAGAGCCTGTCACTTCAGAGCCACAGCGCCCTCTGCCGGATGCGTAGTTAGCTCTCCTGCTCTATTCGAAATCGGGCCTCTAACAGGGGGAGATTAATCCGGTTGAGGGTTAGGGTCACCGTTTCGTCGGGGAGATGCTCTGTCCGCAAATGGAGCTGCGTTTCCAAATCGAGTTCCGGAATGAGAATAAGATAGCGTTGCCCCCGTTTTTCTAAGATAACCCCTTCACCCTGCCAGTCCGGACGGCGCATAAGGTAGACCAGCGTCCAGTGCTGTCGCGACAGCCGTTCAGCCCGGCGAACGTCGCCTTCAACCGCCTCGGCAGCCCCAACCCGCTCCAGCATTTGTTGCGTATCAAGCAGATTGCTACCCCGTAAATAAGCCCGAAGCTGTTGATGAACCACCAAGTCAGAATAGCGTCTGAGAGGACTGGTTGCTTTGGCATAAATATCCAGACCCAATCCGGCGTGAGGGCCGGGCATACTGGTCAACTGGCTGCGTCGAAGCGTTAATCGGCGTGCAAAGTGACCGGATATGGTGTCGGGCAGTTCCTGGTGTTCAGGTGCCTCTTGCGTGGTAAAGGGAAACGGAATGCCTTGCCGGGCTGCAAAGCGAGCGACTGCCTCTCCGGCAGCCAGCATCGCTTCACGAACCAAATCTCGGCTTCGCAGCGGCAAGAGCGGCTTGATAATGATATCGCCGTCGGTGACTCTAATTTTGACCTCCGGTAAATCAATCGAGATTTCACCGTTGGCCCGGCGGCGGGCCTGCATCGCGAGCGCGATCTGATAAAGCCGATTAAACGGTTCTTCTTCTAACCGCTGTTCAACTTCGTCGTAACTTAGACGCTGAACTTTAACCCGACTGGGTACAATTTCAAGATCGGTCACCTCGCCATCGGCATTGAGATCCAGCCCAAACGAGAGCGCGGGTGATGTTTCTGCTAAGCCCAAGCCAAGCAGTTGAGTCGCTTTGGACGGCAGCATCGTAATTGTCTGTTCCGGGACGTAGAGGTTGGCCCCACGGGCGCGGGCTTCCAGATCGGCGGGGCTGTCGGGTGGAATGAGAGCGGCCACATCGGCAATGTGAACCCACAGCCGATTGCCATCGATAGTTAGGGCATCGTCCGGATCTTTGCTGCCCTCGTCGTCAATAGCGAAGGCCGGCAGGTGCGTGAGATCGACTCGCTCCTCCAACGGCAAGTCAGATAACTCCACGGCTGAAGATGACCAAGGTACGCCAAAACGTTGTGGGTACGGATTTACGGTTTCGTTCCAATGGCCTATTTTTAGCAGCCAGGTGTGGGCTGCCTCCGGCGTTTCCTGCATATCGAGCGCCTGCATCACGCGGCTTTTGTCGATGCGTCCGTAGGCTAAATCTTCTACCTCGCGTAGGTAAGGATGATCGTCGGGTAGAATGTGGCCCTCCGCCGCTCGATCGACAAAATCGGTCCATGCTTGGGCACGGGCTACCTTTGCGGCCCGATCGGCTTTGAGTTGGGTTACTGTCTCAGCCGAGGCGGCAATAATAGCGTCCGGTTCGCCTTGAAAGTAAAGGCCATCGAGCACAAGTTCCCAGGTGGCCCAGGCCGTAGCCGGTGTATAAGCTTCGTAAATGAGGTCTGCTAACTCCGGCAGCGACGTTCTACTTCCGGTTAGCAGTTCCCAGGCGGTCTCGATTTCACCGGATTGAGGTTTTAACTCGCTTAAACTGCCGATTGGGCCGGGGTGCAAAAGTGTAACGTCTTTGGGACGCACTTTAAGGCTGCGCCCGTCTTCTAATTTAATTTCTACTTTGTCACCGCTGTGGAGCACTTTGGCCGGTCGATTTTTATAAAGGACAAGGCTGTTCGGGTGAAGGATTGTCATGACGTCTCCAATAGATTTTATTCTCTTTGATTATAACCCAAGTTGCTCACATCGACAGCTTTGCCGTTTCCTTAACGAGAGAACGCACTAGCTGTTCCAGTAATTCTCACTTTAAAGATAGATTGGTCCAGTTTCCTTATCAACGTTGTAGTGAACCCCAAATAGACGGCCTATTGAACGCGCTTTCTCGACCAAAAAGCAAAAACTGGACCAATCTTAGGTCATACTGAGAATTGCTGTCGCTGTTCTCAACATCCTTGTATTTTAAGCCCCTCACGTGTAAAATCTAGCCGACCACTTTTCAGCGATGGAGTTTAGGCTATGGCAAGATTAACCCCCCAACAAAAACACGCGACCAATGTTGAGGTCGATATGAAACAGCGCCAGGTGCGTATTACCTGGGGCGATGGTTTTAAGAGCGTTTATCCGTTCGATTATTTGCGCAAAAATTGTCCTTGTGCAACCTGTAACGAGCAGCGAAAAGACGACGATCCGCTTCGGATTTTAAAGCCGGAGCAGGCTATGGCCAGCGGTAACTTAATGGTTAGTAAACCGGTTGAGATGGTTGGTAACTACGCTCTACAGTTCAACTGGATCGATGGCCATCGGACGGGCATCTATACCTTTGAGTATTTGAGGCAAATGACGCCTAACGATGACGCCTAACGATGACGCCTAACGATGACGCCTAACGATGACGCCTAACGATGACGCCTAACAAAGTAGAGGGTTAGGCCAGGTAAAACTTGTAATATGACCTGAGTTGGATGAGTAAAGTCGCACGTGTCATTTCGTAGCCGGAGGCGAAGAAATCCCTCAGCCATTTCAAACTATGAAGTATTCGCCGGGAGAAATGAGCGTTGTTGCTTCAAATTTTCCCAACCGGACACCTTTTTAGGTATGTTGCAACAGGGATTTCTCCGCGGAGTTTATCCTGAGCGAAGTCGAAGGGCTGCGAAATGAGATGAGACACATCTATTGTCGAGCACAGGTTAACCTAATTTCGTATCAGCCAACTGTGATTCTATACAGATTGCACGGTCTTATCTACGCTATAGCTGTCTTTTGTCTAGGATTGGCTGCTTGTCAACCTCTTGCGGCCAAGCCGGCTGTGACCCCGCCTCCTATGGAGACTGCGGTGGTTTTCGTTACGGTCACGCCGGAAGGTCAGCCCGTTTCGGCAACGGGAACATCTACGCTTGAGCCGCGCAATACGCCTTCTCCCACGACTACGTCGACCCTTGTACCGGCCTCACCTACAGCCACAGCAACGCCTATACCAGCCTTGCCGAGTAATCCTTTGGGGAGCGTGATGGTGCTGGAATATCATCTTATCGGCACTCCTGAGGGGCGATGGCAGCGCACCCCCGACAAATTTCGTGAAGATATAACCCGACTGCGCGAACTCGGCTATACCCCGGCTAACATCATCGACCTGACCCTTGGCTTTCCCCATTTGCCGCCCGGAAAAAAGCCGGTTGTACTAACCTTTGACGACTCCGATATTAGCCATTTTCGGTTGCTGCCCGATGGTGCCATCGATCCGGACTCGGCGGTTGGGATTTTGGATGCATTCCACAGCCAACACCCTGATGATTGGCCACTTCGAGCAACCTTCTACGTTCTTCAGGATGTTGATGCACCGGAACGCATCCTGTTCGGTCAGCCCGAACTGGCCGATGACAAGCTGCGATGGTTGGTCGAACAGGGATTTGAAGTCGCCAGTCACACCATTTCCCATTTTGATCTGGCCACCGGCACCGATGAGCAGGTGCAGTGGCAGTTGGCTGTTAGTCAACGCCAGCTAGAAAATCGCCTACCGGGCTATCAGATCCGGTCGTTGTCGCTGCCGTTTGGCAGTTATCCTCAAAATGAGGCACTTTTGGCTCAAGGTGTTTGGGAAGAGCAGCCCTATACCTACGCCAATGCGGTTATGGTAGCTGGGGGGGCTGCTCCCTCGCCACACAGCCCTGATTTTGATCCTTATCATATTCCACGGATACAGGCCATTCAAAATGAGATAGACTATTGGCTAGCCTATTTTGAGCAAAATCCGGAACTTTATTACGTTTCCGAATGACCGTACTAATTTGCCCATTTATGTAAACTTATTTTGCAATCTTTCCCATTTTACTTTACAATAAATGGGTGAAAATTAACTCCGAAGCCCAAACATTTTCCTTTAACCACATAATTTTGCTTACGCTTGTTTTGACCAGTAGCCTATTCTTCATTGGCTGTGGTGTTGTCGATGTTGTTCCTGCCGATACACCGGCCAAATCGAATATTGTATTTGTGACGGTCACCCCTGAACCGAGCCTCACACTGAGCGAAGGAAAACGCTTCACAGAAGAGGTCGCTCCCGAGCCGACCGCTGGCCCCTATTTCGCCGACGCCAACGAACTCGGCAAGGTTATGGTCTTAGAGTATCACCGTATTGCCTACCCTGAGGAACGTTATCAACGTACTCCCGATAATTTGCGCTACGATTTACAGCGTCTTTATGAGCGTGGTTATTATCCGGTCAATTTTATCGATGTCGTCAATGGGCTGACCAGCGTGCCGCCCGGTAAAAAGCCGGTTGTCCTTACCTTTGACGACTCGGACATCAGCCAATTTAGAATGCTCCCCGATAATACGATTGATGCTGATAGTGCCGTGGGCATCATTATGAACTTTCATTACCAATATGGTGATGAATGGCCACCTCGAGCCACTTTCTTCGTATTAGGTAACGACGTACAGGATCACATCGCTATTTTTGGCCAGCCTGAGTGGACGAAAGCCAAACTTCAGTTTTTGGTTGATGTTGGTATGGAGGTAGGGAGTCATACAGTCAACCACACTGATTTGTCTGTTGCTACAGCAGAGCGTATCGAATGGGAGTTGGCCGTTAGCAAGCACGTTATCGAACAGCTTATACCCGGTTACACCGTGCAATCGCTGTCGGTACCGTATGGTGGTTTCCCGTATACGCACGACTTTCTCAAAGCCGGTAATTGGGGTGGGTATGATTATCATTACGCCGGTAATGTCGCTGCTTGGGGTGGGCCTTCTGTTTCGCCCTTTGATCCCGCATTTGAGCGCTACAAGGTCTCACGCTTGGAGATCAATACAACGTGGATGGACCATTGGTTAACCTACTTTGATCAAAACCCCGATAAATATTACATCTCAGACGGTGATCCCAATAGGATGACCGCGCCACAGCAGCAGACTGTGGCCGAGAATTAAAAAAGGCGTTGGACTTGGCCCAACGCCTTTTTTAATTCGCCTTTCATCCGCTTGCGTGGAGCGTAGTCGTTACTCGCGTAGCGTTCCTGGTCACCAGGGGCCTTTCATCCGCTTGCGTGGAGCGTAGGCTGGTCGCTTGGCATTTGCCCAAACATGCGGAGACTCATGCGATAATAATCGACCAATTGATCCATCGTCGCTCGCCACGACCGGCTGCGGGCGTGAGTTAATGCATTTTCGGCCAGTCGGTTGCGCAACATCGGATTTTTTCGCATTTTGCGAATTAAATCGCCGATCATCTCCGGTTCACCCGGTTCGAAGAAAAGGCCGTTGACTCCATCTTCAATGGTATCCAGGAGGCCGCCGGTACGGGCAGCAATAACCGGAACGCGGCAGGCCATGGCTTCTAAAGCGACCAGGCCAAACGTTTCGGTGGTCGATGGGAAAATAAAGGCGTCGGCAGAGCGGTAGGCCGTCACCAGTTCCTCACCGCGCATGTAACCCGGCAAGGTAGTAGGGGTACCGGAAAAATGCTTTTTAAGGTCCTCGTGACTGGGGCCATTGCCAATGAGCGCGAGGCGTACTCTTCTTTGCGGAAAAATCGTGTCCCGTAAACCAAAAAGCCCCTTTTCCGGGGCCTGACGACCAACATTGACCAGTAAAAAATCATCCGGATTGCCGTCCGTCAAGCGTGTTCGCATAGCTTGATCGACCGGCCCCGGTGAAAAGAGGTCGGTATCAATACCTCGCTTCCACCAGCGAACGCGCTGAAACCCTTGTTCCTCTAACTCCGTTTTCATAGCTGTAGATGTGCACAGATTTAAATGGGCCTGATTATGGAGCATACGCTCATACCACCAAACTATGGGAACACTCCACCCCAGGCCATAATGTTGCGCATAGCGAGGCACGTGGGTGTGAAATGAGGCTACGATCGGTACGTTTAACTTTCGAGCAAAGCGCAACCCAAAGATTCCTAAAAAAAAGGGATGGACAACGTGGACTAAATCGGGCTGAAAATCCTGCACCATCTTCCAAACGCGGCGGCCGGGAATGTTGATGCGCAGTTCGGGATAGAGGGGAACTCGCGGACCGCCTACGCCCACAATTTTTGCACCGGCATATTCATCCGGTCCACCTGGCGGTCCAAACAAAATAACCTCGTGGCCTAACTCTTGAAGTCGCCTAAGCGTTAAACACAAAATACTAACAACACCATCAATTTTTGGCAGAAAAGTCTCCGTAAAAATAGCGATACGAAGTTTGTCACTGTTTGCATGTCGGAGAGGGACATGTTGGCTCTGTGGCACAGAAAGTTCTCCTTACTTCTCTTTCAGAAGATTTTGTATTTGATTGTGTGCAAGATACGTGAAATTTGTGTCAAACAAAAGTTATGGTATGCTTGCAGTCGTTTGAGTAACTTCCGCGTATTTTCGTGAACAATCATTTGTATGTCAAATTTGCCCGGGTGTTTAATACGGATATGGTATCGAGTATTTAGGTGATAAACGCGTTTTGGGCGTAATTAAAACTATTTTTAGAACTATTAAACAAATTTAATGTAAGAGGAGACACTACACGTGAATCGAGGACGAATTTTAGTACTTGGTGGTGACGGTTTTTGTGGGTGGCCCACAAGCCTGCGCCTATCAAGCGAGGGGTATGATGTAACGATAGTAGACAACCTGTCTCGGCGCAAGATCGATATTGAGCTAGGTTGCCGATCGTTAACCCCTATAGAGACTCTTGAGACCCGACTTCGGGCTTGGAAGGAGGTATCCGGACGGACGATTGACTACGTTAACATCGATTTATCAGAAGACTATCAGGAACTGCTTTATCTGCTGCGGATGCAGAAACCCCATACCATCGTCCACTTTGCCGAACAGCGTGCTGCTCCCTATTCCATGAAATCGCCTCGCCACAAGCGATATACGGTTGATAATAATATTAACGGTACTCACAATGTCTTATGTGCCATTGTTGAAGCCGGTATCGATGTGCATTTGGTTCACCTGGGTACGATGGGCGTATACGGTTACGGCACAGCCGGGATGACCATTCCCGAAGGCTATTTGACCGTTAAAGTCGATATCGAGGGCCGCGATCAGGAAATTGAAATCCCCTATCCGCCCCATCCGGGCAGTATTTATCACATGACCAAAACAATGGATGCGCTCCTTTTTCATTACTACAATAAGAATGATAACGTGCGTATAACTGATCTGCATCAGGGCGTGGTCTGGGGAACCAATACCGAAGAGACGCTCATGCACCCGGCGCTGGTCAACCGCTTTGATTATGAAGGCGATTACGGCACAGTTCTTAATCGTTTTATGGTGCAGGCGGCCGTTGGTCATCCGCTAACGGTGTATGGCCATGGCGGACAGACCCGGGCCTTTATTCATATTCGTGATACGGTTTGCTGTATTTCGCTGGCGATTACGGCTCCGCCCAGCTCCGGTGATCGGGTGCAGATTTTTAACCAGGCGACGGAAACCCACTGCGTGCGTGATTTGGCGACTCTCATTTCAGATCTGACCGAGGCCGAGATTCGGTACTATGTCAATCCTCGCAACGAAGCTTGGCGCAACGAACTTATCATTCGTAACGACAAGTTTCGACAGCTTGGCCTCAACCCCATTACGTTAAGCGAAGGGCTACTAATTGAAGTGTACGATGTTGCCGCCAAGTACAAAGATCGCATCAATATGGAGAAAATTCTGCCATCCTCGCGCTGGCGTGAAGATATTCCCTTTGATCGCGAAGGGAGTCAGGCTCCTGAGCTTTTGGATGAGCCTCAGAAACGTAGTGAGGACGCGCCGCAATCGGTGTAAGTGGCTAAACTCAGTAGATCAAAATTTGAGGAGTGAGGCATCCTCAGATGCCGAACGGAGCCGCATCCTCAGATGCTGGCTCATCGAAAATTGGATCTGCTGAAACTATACATGACAAAAAAAAGGGTCTGGAAATTTTCCAGACCCTTTTTTGTTTTCTTCTGTTAAGTGACCGTTGCGTTGCAGTAACGGCTACCTAGCTTACCCTATATTTGGCTAGCGACAATATCAGCCACTTCGGTAGGCAGGTCGGCAACTTTAACGCCAACGGCCTCAAGCGCTCTGATCTTTTCTTCAGCTGTACCTTCACCACCTTGAATGATAGCACCGGCGTGGCCCATGCGCTTGCCAGGAGGTGCAGTACGACCGGCGATAAAGGCCGTAACGGGTTTCGTCATATGGTCGGCAATAAATTGAGCCGCTATCTGCTCATCCGTACCACCGATTTCACCGATGAGAACGACTTGGTCAGTCAGCGGATCGCTTTCGAACAGTTTCAGGCAGTCGATAAATTTGGTGCCGATAATCGGGTCACCACCGATACCAACAGCGGTGCTTTGGCCGATACCTTTATCGGTGAGGGCCTGGACCACTTCATAAGTCAAC
>JAGRBZ010000238.1:10005-12721 GCA_020433805.1 Anaerolineae bacterium | reverse complement strand
TGAAAAAGTTCTACAGCGATAATATACGTCTGCCTGAGTCGTACACGGTAATCGGGCCATCATGCGAGACGGTGATGGCCAGACAGTTGGCTTCGGCGCTCATTTTGGCAGCGCTGCTGTGGCGTGCGCCTTTGCCGGGGCCAATTTCGGCGCGGGTTTCGGCATCGGGCCGCAGCAGCACCATACAGCCGCGAAACTTACCCTGCACGTCGATTACCGTGGCACCGTCTTGTTTGGCAAAGTTGATCAACTCTTCATCACTTAAATCGAGCATGGGCGTGCTGACAATCAGGGCGAAGTGGCTAATTTCCGAAGCGTCGGAGTGATCCATCACCTCATCAGCATTGCCGATGATGAAGATAGCGCCCATATTGTTCTCTGACATGCGAAAGGCACAGCGCAGTACGCGCCGAACCAGATTAACGTTGTACTGCTTTTCTTGAGCCAATTCTTCGATCACTTCATCGACATACAGCATATTTTCGGGCGACCAGTCGCCGTTGGAATAGCGGCCAATGAGATGACCCCCGGCAAAGACCCGCACCTGGCGACCGCCGGCCGGTACAAAAAAGACCACGGCATCGCATTGGCGCGAGATGGCGGCTTGATGGCGAAACTGAGGGCCAAGCAGAAAGTTGACCGGTTCATCGAGCGGAATGCTGAGTTTGTTGATGCCGCGCACGTAGCCGTGTTTGTCGACAACATAGCCCAGCACGTTGCCGTCGACCATCCGGGCCATCGTTACCAGCGTTTTGCGCATGCGGCGGATGTGGTCGTGCGAGAGAAGCTGAATTTGGCTTTCCGGTAAAATGCGGGTGATGCGGGCCGGGTCGCCCACAATGAGCGCGGTCGAAAGCGGCTTTTCTTCGTTTTCCATTTGGGCGATGGTGGCGGCGGCGTCGCAAATGTGAACCATCGATGGCGCGTCGATTTGGCGCATTTGGGCAATTTCAAACAGAAAGCCGATGCCGGCGTCGGCCATCCAGGCATCGAGTATGCGCTCCTTTTCCAGCAGTTCGCGCAGGCGTTCCGGTTCAATCTGCACCTGCGAGATGTTTTCGGCCTCGATTTGCAGCTTTGAGGGGTACATCGCCTCAATTTGCGAGGCGTACCGCTTGGCGACCACGTGGCGGCTGATTTTCATCGACGGTGTGAGTTCGCCGGTGTCGCGGCTAAGCGGCTGTTCCAGCAGGCTGTACTCGTTAATCTGCTCCCAACGGTCGAGCGTGCGGTTGACCTGGCCAATGATCTGTTCAAGCAGGGCTTTGACCCGGGGGTGGCCGGTAGTGGTCACCTGCTCGCCATCGTCTTGAAAGTGATCCATCAGGTGGTTGAGATCGGGCACGATCATGGCCGAGACGTAGGGTTTGCCTTCGGCGATGACGGCGGCCTGGGCGATAAACTCGCTTTCAACCAGCGCGTTTTCGATAACGGTCGGGATGATTTTACGGCCGGTTGACAGCACCATAATGTGCCGCTTGCGGTCGGTGATATACAGATAGCCGTCATCATCGAGACGGCCGATATCGCCGCTGTGGAGCCAGCCATCGGCGCTAATGGCCCGTCGCGTTTGCTCTGGAGCCTGCCAGAAACCCTCCATAACGGTTTTGCCACGGATGAGGACTTCGCCGTCTTTAGCAAAACGAATCTCGTATCCGGGGTCGATGCGCCCGACCGATTTGGGGCGATAGGTTTGCGGATGGCTGGTGGCCGGAAAGCCGCCGGCCTCAGTTAGGCTGTATACGTTGATAACCGGGATGCCGATGGCCTCGTAAAACTCGGTGACTTCACGCGAGAGCGAGCCGCCGGTGGAGTAAAAAACCCGGATGCGGCCCCCCAGTCGCCCTTTGAAACGGCTGAAGAAGGTCATATCGGCCCGTAAATGCTCTTGACGCAGCTCCGGTGAGGCGTTGCGCCCGGCCGACCGAAACTCTTTGCCTTTGGCTAAGGCCCAGCGCACCACCTTTTGATAAACCTCAGGTTGTTCGCTGAGCCAGCTGGTGAAGCCTTCATAAAACTTCTCATAGGTATAAGGAATGTCGAGCATGACGGTCGGGCTGGTTTCGCGCATGTTGTCGGCCAGGTTCTCCAGCGACTCGAGCAGGGCGTTGGGCACGCCCATGAGAAAGTAGTGCAGGGCGGTCAGCAGGTTGGGCGACTCGGTCCACTGCATAATGGTAAAGGCCACGTCATCTTCTTCAAAGTTAAGCCAGTGGGCCATGAGCCGCATGGTTAGCGACAGTTGATCGTGGTTGAACATCGCGCCAACGGGTCGGCCGGTTTCGCTGGGAACGTATTTGATAACGGCCAGCGCCTGGGGTGGGATGTGCTCGGCACGGGCGCAAAACGCCCGGATTGCATCGGGCGGTGGTAGGGTATCGGCAAAAATGGCTTCGATGGGCAGGATCCAGGGCGGCGAAGCCAGGGCGCTGTTGGTTACCAGTATCGTCTTGAGATTAGGCAGGGTGTCGGTTGAGGAGATGAAGCGTATCAGTTCTTCCTCTTGCACCACGGCCAAACGTGCGCCGGTTTCTAGAAGAATGGTATGTAGGGTCTCGGCCGGCAGGGTCGTGCGCAGCGGCACGGCCACCAAACCCGATAGCATGCAAGCAACGTAAATCACCATCCAATCGACCGAGTTGTCGGCGATGATGGCAACGCGCTCGCCGCTTTCCAGGTTTTGGCCTTGAAAGAATTTGAGAAGACGAAAAACACG
>JAGRBZ010000238.1:0-9982 GCA_020433805.1 Anaerolineae bacterium | reverse complement strand
GTGTTGTAGTGAACGTTTTGGTAGCGGCCTCGTTTTTTTATCTGAAAGCACGGCTGGTTGGCACGGCTATCCATGACGGCCAGCAGGCGATGGTTTAAGCTTAAAGTTAGCTGACTCATTAAGCTCCTTGATGATGGATAGATTTGGAGATGACAGGTAGTGGAAAGGTCAGGTCAATGTATAAAAGTTCAGCCTAAGTTTATCATATCCCGGCGTTATTTGCTAGAGTACAGGGGGGTAAGGGGGTGGTAGGGAGTAAGGATTAAGGGAAAAGGAGCTTGCTTCCTGTTTTTTACTCTCCGCTTTCTGCGTTGAGCGTTTCTAAACGTAAGTTGCCGCCGCCGATGCGAACGGTAATTTCGATTTCATAGTCTGAAGCGTGGTTGCCGGCTAAGCTATAGATATTTTCATCCTCTTTCGATTGCTGCCAGCCGCCGGTTGGCTCTACGCTGGAAAAGATATCTCTAACGGTAACGCTGGCCGGAACCTGTTCAGGAATACGCAGCGTCACCTGCCCTAGCCCGGCATCGATTTCGACATCGATATTTTCTTGAAGCGTGCCGCTGAAATCGAGCAAGTACTCGCCTGCGCCGCCCTTAAAAATAATGTCTTCGGTGTGGGTATTGGCCAGGCCGATTAAATCGGTTTCTGATCCCGCGCCGCTAAAACGTAGGCTCTCCATCGCAACTTTGTTTGGTTCGCTGAACGAAAGCGAGAAGTCGGTCGCGCCGCCGGCCACGCGCACCTGCTCAAGAGACAGACCGCCCAGTTCGAGATTGCTGTTCGAGGCTCCGACGTTGAGGGTTAACTCCATCGGAAAATCGCCCAGGTTTAGATCCCATCGGTTCTGAAATTCATCTTTGGACAGCGCTTGCCAATCAAAGTTGACCTCAGGTTTGATCGATACTTCTTCATTATCAATGGTGATTGCGGGCTTGAATTGGGCCACATTGTAGGTGGCGCTGCCGGTAATCAGCGCATCTTCCGCGCCGGGATTGATGATCAATTCACCGGCCCCAAAATCGATGTCGACCTCGGCGGTATTGGAGTCGCCGGGGATGGGAACGTTAATCGGTGTGGTTGTGAGGTCGATGCGTTCCGCCACCGGTTGATTGCTACTATCGATTTTGCTAAGAATCGAACAAAAATTACCCAGCCCTATCAGGCCAATGACAACCAGCGCGATGGCTCCCAGACCGACCCACATGCAGCCTCGCCGCCGGGTGCGAGGGCGCAACGGTTGGGAGGCAGTATCGACGTTGACCGCAGGTAGTGAGGCCGGGGGTGGTGCTTCATTTGGCGGGGTAGCGGGCGCTTGTAACGCTGCGGCCTCGACCGGCAAGGTGTCCTCGGGTGGCGGGTTGATAGCCTCAACCGTAATGTGTTCCGTTGGCGGGGCGGCGGGCAAAAGCTCCTGTTCGGATATTACGACGGTCTCAATGGGGGCACTATCGACGGGAGTGGTGGTTACAGAGGTCGGGGTTGAAGGTGTGGGTTCTACGTGAGATGTGGGCATTGCCCCGTCGGTGGATAGGCTGTTTAGATCGGCCAGCAGATCCTTGGCTCGGGCATATCTATCCTGAGGATCGCGGGCTAAGGCCTTACCCAACACTGCGGCGATACCGGCGGGAATGCCGTCGGGCCAAGTTTGCGGCAGCGACGGTGGCGTGAAGTGGGCCATCATCACCGCCGGAGGAGTGTCGCCTTTGAAAATCTTTTCTCCGGTTAGGGTTTCATACACAATGCAGCCCAGCGCGTAAATATCGGATTGGGGCGAACTGGGCTTGCCCTCCCAAATCTCCGGAGCGATGTAGTGCGGCGTGCCGACAATAGTGCCGCTGGCACTCAGGCTCATACTGCTCTCGCCGGTCAGTTTGGCCAGGCCAAAATCGGACAGCATCGCGCCCTGTTTCGAGTCGATCAGGATATTGGCCGGTTTGAGATCGCGATGGAGAATGTGTTGCTCATGGGCGTAGGCCAGACCTTCGGCAACGGCCGAGAAAATCTCCAGCGCTTCCGGCCAGGGTAGCTGTTTTTTGGTGTGAAGAAGGTTGTCCAGGCTGTGGCCATCGACAAGACGCATAACAATGAAGAGACGCCGGCCTGTTTCATAGACGTCGTAAATGGGTACGATGCGGGCATGGTCGAGACGGGCAATGGTTTTGGCCTCGCGGTGAAACCGGGTTACCCATTCTGTGTCGCTCAACAAAATCGGTCTAAGTTCCTTCAAGGCTACCGGCCGATCCAAAATCGTGTCGTAGCCGCGATGTACAATAGCAAAGCCGCCCTGGCCCAGTTCTTCGATTATTTCGTATCTACCAAGCTTTTCCGACATACTTTTCTGTCCTTTGCACGCTTTGACGAAAGAGGGTCGCCGACCTGGTATTATAGACCCTACGTGGATAGGCTTCAAAAGTTGTGGGTGTAAATTGCTGAGGACGCTGAAAATAGGTTTAGAAGGACAAAATCAGCGACTTGTCCGAGGGGAAACAAATCAGCGACTTGTTCTACTAGGGAAAGGAAGCAAAGTTTTCAACGTTGTGCGTTGGTTGACTATTTGTTGCCAATGTTTGGTAGTTGAGACGCCATCGACAAAGTATGATAAGGTAGTAAGTGAAGAATACGATTAAACGTAGTGAGGAAAGTGATGAACCAAAATTATACACCGGTTTTTTTAGTGCTTTTAGAACTGATTGGCGGCTACTGCGGCTTCTTGGGGCTGGGGTGGATTGTTGCCGGCGATGTGGGGCGCGGCCTGCTCATCTTGATTAGCTATGCGGCGTTGATGGCCATCGGCGCGGCGTTAACCTTCTTCTCGTTCGGCTGTTTGGGTTTCTTTTTTGTGCCGCTGTATGTCGCCGCGCCGATTGTTTCGACGGTGAAGTTGTATGAAGTGATCAAGATTGCTTAATGGCTTGAAAGTTCTCGGCATGCAGTGCCTGATCGAGCCAGGCGTTGTGGTGCGTTAAATTCGCGGCCAGCCGGCCTATTTCGTTCGATGATTTGGCCGAGGTTCCACAGCCACCGGCCACTACATAGATGCGCCCGTCTTCCAGTGTGTCGATGTAGGGATACGTGTGAGCGGTGAGGGTTATGACACACGGTTTTTGGTGAAACGCAGCCGCAGCCAGAGTGGGAATGCAGTCGAGCAGTACAGATTTCAGCGCTTCCACCTCGGCGTGACTACCGCCCAGGTTAAACCAGTTCTGCAATTCCTCAAATGAATGGGCCTCTGGGGCTTTATGCAGGTCGCCCCCAATTTTGAGGTAGATTTTGCCGTCCGGATATTTAACTCCCGGAACCATGTAGACCGAAGCCAGGTGGGGATTGTCTTTTAACTTGACCATCAGCGTGGGCAGCGTCGCCAGCCGAGATACTTCCGGCTCCGGCAGTTCGGCCAGCAAAATGGTGCGCGGTTTTAGCGTTAGGGCAAGGGGTGTATCGAGTAGTGTGTTCGTGTAAGCCCCGGCAGCCAGCAAAACCTTTTCGGCCCGGTAGATATACCCTTCGGCCGTAGTCACGCTGACGCCGGACTTATGGGACGCAATGGATACCACTGTCTCGCGTATGATCGAGGCTCCCTGCTGTTGGGCGATGGTCAACTGGGCCGCTACTAACGCACGCGGGTTAATATAGCCCGCGCCGCCGTCCTCAAAAACGCCGGTCATGTATTCGGGAAATGAAAAGAGCGGGCAGCCTGCTTTGAGCGCAGCACTATCGCGAAAGATTTGAAACTCGGCTTCCAGTTGGTGACCGACACATTCTATTTGGTCAACCCGTTCAAGATTATAATTGATCTGCAAACCGCCACTTTGCGTGTAAAAGTTGATGCCGCTATTCGCTTCGATGGTACGATACTGGGCTATCGAGCGTTTCGCCAGCAACGCCCAGACCGGATCGACATCGAGAATGCGGGTGATGCGTCCCTGGTCATAATGGCTGGCGAAAACACCTTGATGGGTAGTCCAGTCGTCCGGCTCATCCGGCCCGATGGCGGCCACGTTAGGGCTGTGTTCGCTTAAATAACGGATCGCCGCCGAGCCTATCAATCCCTTGCCGATGACAATTGTATCGAACACGCTTATTTGCCCTTCTCCTCTTTCCTCTCGACAGGGCCGCCGGCCTGCTGCCAGGCATCAAAACCGCCGCCGATGTGGCTGACGCGCTCCAGACCCATATCTTGAACCACCTTGGCCGCCAATGCCGAGCGCCACCCTAAGTTACAGTAGAAGATAAAATGCTTGCCTGAGGCGAAGATAGTTTTATGGTAGGGGCTGTCGGGATCAACCCAAAATTCCAGCATACCACGGGGAGCGTGATATGAACCGGGGATGAAGCCCTCGCGTTTTAATTCGCGCACGTCCCGTAAATCGACAATGATTACATCCGGATCGCCTTGTAGTTTAAGTACCTCTTCCACCGGAAGAGTCTCGATTTCGGCTTCGGCTTCTTCAACCATTTGTTTGATAGGTTTTTTCATAGGGTGTATGTCTCTCCTGTAGGCGTTAACCAATTTGTATCTCTGCTTCAATCTCTACCGGCATGGCGAACGGCAAGCCGGCCATACCCACGGCCGAGCGGGCATGTGCGCCGTGTTCGGGGCCGTAGAGTTCAAGAATTAGATCTGAAAAGCCGTTGATAACCTGCGGCTGGCTGGTGAAATCGGGGGATGCGTTAACCATACCGAACACGCGTAGCCACGTAATGTCGTCAAGGCTGCCTAACTCGCGCTTGAGGCTGCCTAAAATCGACAGCGCGGTTCGTTTGGCAGCTTCGTATCCTTGCTCGATCGAAATATCGCTGCCCACTTTGCCGAAAGGTCCGGCAATTGAGCCGTCGGGGTTTTGCGGACCGTGGCCTGAGATAAAAGCACGGTTGCCATGGACCCTTACGAAACGGAACGGCAGCTTAACTCCGGCCGGAACTTTTATGGGTTCCGGCAAAACTAATCCCATTTTTTGCAGCTTTGTCTCAATTGACATACAATTAAATTGATCCTCCCTTTGGGCTAGGATGTTTTTTGCCCTCTTTTCAATGCCGATAGAGTCCTGTGCTGGTACAAATTTATATAAAATGACGTCTCAAGCCGTAAAAAGCGAACCTTTTTAAGGTTTGTTAAGCTTGTTTTGCATTTTTGTAACGATAAATTAACGGCAATGTAATACAATTGTAACAACAGTCTTCCTTAAGACATGGTATGATAAACACTATACAGTAATAAACCCATTTTGGGAAAAGGATTAATTAGAGGATTTGACAATGGCACTCGAAACAGTTGGTGGACAACCACCCCAAGAAAATAAAGTGTTCCAACTTGATAGCAAAGTCCTCGCAATGGCGCAAGACTTAATGCACGAAGAATTAATGGCCGACTCTCTTCAGTCGTGTGGCGACGGTTTCACCAGCAAATTTGCCGGTCAATACGGTATCTACGAAACTCTCGATGGCTATGTTGTTTCTTTCCAACCGCGCTCGAACTTAGACTTCACCCTCATTTGTGAAGCCTTCGTTGCCACCAGTAACTTAACGACGATTAAAATGGTCGCCCGACAGCTTGAAGATTACGAACTATCGGTCAGCGCCTAATCATTACAACGACGCTTCAAATTCTTCCGACTGAATCAACTCCAATTGGCTCGACGACACCGGCAGTACGACATAGAAGCTGCTGCCGGGCAGGTTTCCTTCATCATAACCCAGACTCTCTCCCCAAATTCGCCCCCCATGTGCGGTAACAATACCGCGGGCAATCGTTAAACCAAGCCCCGGTCCCGCTCCCTTAAATTTTGTCTGCCCCGTACTGTGGTGCCGCGCGTCTCCCACTCGATAAAACTTTTCAAAAACATGTTCCAGCTCTTCGGGGGCTATGCCGATACCTGTATCACGAATGATGATCTCGACAAAGGCTTGGTTCGGTTGTTGGGCATTCTTATCCAAGCAGCGACCTATAACTGAAATTTTCCCGCCGTCCGGTGTATATTTGATGGCGTTTTGTACCAAGTGCGTAAAAACTTGCTTAAGCCGATCATCATCGGCTATGATCTCTGGCAGATCGGCCAGATTTTCAATCGAAAGGGTCTGCTGCCTTTCTTGTAAGGCCGCATTGAAATTCTTAGCTACAGAGTCGATAATGTTTTTGAGGGAGACCTGTTCAACGCTCAAATCCAGGGTCTCCGTGTCGATTTTTGAGATTTCGAACATCTTGTTGACAATTTCCTCCAGTCGGTTGACCCCCTTACTCATCCCCCGGATCATCATTGCTCCGCTTTCAGGGCTGAGGCTATCGCTTTCCAACATATCCAACAGCATATCGCTGTACCCGCGAATTTGAGTCATCGGTGTACGCAGCTCGTGCGAGGCCACGCCGATAAAGTCGGATTTAGCCTCATCGAGCCGAGCCAGCTTTTCGTTAGCCACGGACAGTTCGTAGTTGAGCTGTTCGATCTTTTCGTTTCGATATTTGAGATCGTCGAATAGCCGCGCATTCTTGAGAGCGATAGCGGTTTGATCGGCCAGCGTTCTGAGTAGATCGAGATCGTGGTCGAAGTAGCGGTCGCCGGAGCGTTTGGGGCCGAAGATCAGCAAGCCGATCCATTCGTCGCTGGCGTAAATTGGCATATAAATATCCATGTTTAGTTGCGCCAGCCAGGCTTTTTCTTCAGCAACCATCTCGTTAAATTTTGGCAGCAGGTCAATATCATACTGACTCAATGAAGGCAAATCGCGCAGATTCTCAACCACGGGGCTTTGCGGAGTAAAGACCCCTTCCGGCAGTTCAAAGCCCGGCGGCAAACCGTCACCCGTACCGATAATGCCGCGCAGCTTAAAGTACTCATTTTGGTTTTCTAATGCGGGTCGCTGCACATGATGGATGACATATACCGCCCCTCGCCGAATGTGCAACTCGTTACAGATAAAGGTGAGGGCTGTTGTGGCTAACTGTTCCAGATCGACAATATTGCTGATTTTGGCGCTATATTGCTGTACCAAGCGGCTAAGATCATAGCGGGTATCGGAGATGAGGCGATTGACAAAACGCTGTACTGTTTTTGACAGGGGATCAAAGATGATGGCCAGCACCAGGGCGATAGCCGCTACGGCTAACCACGGTGAATATCCCGGCACCGACTCAAAGGCGTATTGGGTCGCTAAAATGCCGGCTGTGTAGAGTGCCACGGTTAAGCTGGTAATGATCAGATAGCTCACGAGCCGACGGGCGGTGTGACGTACATCGGGTAGACCGTGGGTGAGAATAACGTATGTGGCGATGACTACTCCGGCCAGATGAAGAACGCCGCCGGATGGCGTCGAGCCGGAAATAAAGACCAGGCCATTGCCAATAATAAAGCCCATAACCGAGAACCAATACATAATGCGGTTACGATGCAGTGGCTGCTGGATTTGAGCGTATGTCTGTATCGACAACCACAGCGCTTTACCCATAAACGTTGCCCAACCTGCCGTTAACATCCAAAAGGTGAGACTATTTAGTGGTAGAACCCGGCCATTACCTTGCCAGATGGGATCGGGCAACATCAGCCAATTTTCCCCTAGCACAATACCCATCGTCACCCAAACCAGGCCCGTAATCCACCAGGCTTTGGTCTGCCCGTCGCGGCGTAGGAATGTTCGGGTTAAATGAAAAAAGGACACGGCCAGCAAAAGGGCATTGTAAAATAAAATGCGAGTAGCAAGTTGTCGGGGCAAAAACGATAAGCTATCGAGCCACAGTAGCAACTGACCCAAAACCCAGGGCCAGGAAAAGATAACATAGTCAATAAGCAGTCCCGCCGACTGCTCACGCAAGCTACGCCGTTGTAAAATAGAGACAATGAGGAGCAAAAACAGGAGACTGACAAGTGTTGATAGGATAATGAGAAGATTCGGTGTGCCCATTTAGAAAATCCTTTTCCAAATGATCCATGCGTCTGAAGTCAGGTGCAGGTGAGCTGTGTTTAGTTAACAAAATTAACAGAATTGTACCACGATTTTGGAAGAGAGTCATGCCGGGGCGATTTCGCTGAAAACGAATTTTTAGGATACTATACAACTTTTGCAGCCGTAGAGGACGCCCGTTATGTCAGCCATCTCTAAGTCAAATGTAACACCTAGCGATGCAGCCCAACCCCCGCCTGTCTCTTTAGCCTGGACAATGTGGGGCGTGGGCGCTATTTTCTACCTTCTTGGCTTTTACTTGCGCGTCGCTCCGGCGGTTTTGGCCGATACGTTGATGGTCGATTTTGGGATTACGGCGACGGCTTTAGGCAACTTTTCCGCCTTTTACTTTTACAGCTACGCTCTGATGCAAATTCCCACGGGTATCTTATCTGATAGTTGGGGGCCAAGAAAGTTGATGGCCTGGGGCGGATTGGCCGCGGGCTGCGGCACGTTGGTTTTTGCGTTAGCTCCTTCTATTATATGGGCTTATTTGGGCCGCCTGTTGATAGGCGGTTCGGTAGCGGTTGCTTTTGTGGGGCTGCTTAAACTGGCTTCCCACTGGATTGTGCCGCAGCAGTTCGCTATGGTTGCCGGTGTAACGACCTTGGTCGGTGTCATTGGCGCGGTGTTGGCCGGGGTACCGCTGCAATTGGCGGTTACTGCGTTTGGCTGGCGGGCGGTGATGGTCGTTTCGGCCGGGCTGCTGTTTGGCATCGGCCTTGTCATCTGGCTCTTTGTGCGAGACGACCCGCGCGAGA
Source organism: Anaerolineae bacterium (assembly GCA_020433805.1). Taxonomy (GTDB): domain Bacteria; phylum Chloroflexota; class Anaerolineae; order 4572-78; family J111; genus JAGRBY01. The sequence goes on along the minus strand of JAGRBZ010000238.1, from coordinate 1,286 downwards.
AAGGGTACGCCAGCTATGCCCACGTTGATACCCCAACGGAGCCTCAATCATTAGGTCAAGCGTTACGCAGCGTGCGTGAGGTTTTTCGCTATCGCAACGCCCGTTTGTTGTTTTTGATACCGGGCGGCATCGTCGGTCCGGTGCTGACCTTTTCCGGATTATGGGGCGTGCCTTTTCTAACGACCCATTATAATCTATCCAACACGCTGGCGGCGGCTTTGTGTACCACGCTGTTGATCGCCTGGGCCATGTCCGGGCCGTTGGTGGGCGCGTTATCAGACAGAATTGGGCGACGAAAACCGCTCTATGTGTTGGGCTGTGGGCTGATGGTGGCAGGCTGGAGTACGCTTATTTTTGTACCGAACCTGCCGCTATGGCTGCTGGTTGCGTTGCTGGTGATAACCGGCGCGGCTTCAGGCTGTATGATTATCACCTTCTCCTACATTAAAGAGTCAACCCCGCCGCAGTACGCCGGTACAGCCGTGGGCGTTGGCAACATGGGGGTGATGCTCGGCCCGATGCTGTTGCAGCCGGCCATTGGATGGGTACTTGATCGACTCTGGACAGGGCAAATGGTTGGTGACTTGCGCGTCTACAGCCTGCAAGCTTATCAGGTTGGTTTCGCGCTGATGCTGGCCTGGGTAATTTTAGCCTTTGTCCTCATTTTATTTACTCAGGAAACCCACTGCCGCCAGTTGGTTAAGGGGAATTTTAACTCTCAGCCTTAGCCTTAGCCTCAGCCTCAGCCTTTCCCTACTACTCCCCAATATCCTCATTCCACAACTCAGGCCGGGCGGCGATGAAATCTTCCATCAGTTTGATACATTCGGCATCGTTCAAAATCTCCAATTCGACGCCGCGCGAACGAACATATTCCTCCGGCCCCTGAAACGTTTTGTTTTCACCGATGATCACTTTGGGGATCTTGTACAGCAGTACCGTACCGCTGCACATATCGCACGGAGAGAGGGTCGAGTACAGCACAGCGCGTTGGTAATCTTTAGCTTTGAGGCGACCCGCGTTCTCCAGACAATCCATCTCTGCGTGGAGGACCGCACTGCCTTTCTGAACGCGCTGATTATGGCCACGCCCCACAATTTTTCCGTCAAGCACCAACACCGATCCGATCGGAATGCCGCCTGCGGCCAGCCCCTTCTTGGCCTCGTCAATGGCAGCTTGCATGAATTCGTCCATTGTCTATCTCCATTGTTTATTAGTATCTTTGATTTTTCGTTGCGATTATCGAGGAATCACAAAGCTAGCTTTGTGATTCCGGCACGCCCCCG
>JAGRBZ010000237.1 GCA_020433805.1 Anaerolineae bacterium | reverse complement strand
TCAAAGCGGCCATCGTCGCGAGCGGCCAGCATGGGGCGATTTTCGCTGTGGCCGATGCGTTGCCACAGCACCGCCGGTTCGCAATCCAGGCAGATAACCAGCCCACTGCCCTCCAGCACGCGCAGATTGGCCTCCGGTATCAGCGCGCCGCCGCCTGTGGCGATAACGAGACCGGAGCGTTCGGATAGCTCGCGACAGAGGTCGGCCTCCAAGCGGCGGAAATAGGGTTCGCCTTCGTCGGCAAAAATCTGGCTGATGGGCCGCCCCTGGCGGGCTTCGATCAGGTTATCCATATCGATGAACTCTCGCCGAAGTTGTCTGGCGACGGCATAGCTGACCGTGGTTTTGCCGGTGCCCATAAAGCCAGAGATGATGATATTTTTTGCCTTCATCTAAAACAACCTGAAATTTTCGCGGTCGATGCGCTGCGCTTGGTGCATCAGCACGGCATTCATGACCTCAATCGCCATACGCGACTCAAGCGTGACTCCGGCCCGCACGCCGACGCAGGGATCGTGTCGCCCCTTTTTCAATTCAAAGTCAATCTCTTCCAAATTCTTACGCACTGACTCCTGTGGCTTCACAATCGTCGAGGTCGGTTTGAAGCTCACTCGGCAGACAAGCGGCAGGCCGGTAGTCACCCCGCCGATAAGCCCGCCCTGATTGTTGCTTTGATAGCCGGCGGTGCGAATGGAGTCGTTATTTTCGCTGCCCAGACGGGTGACGATCTCTTTGCCCGCGCCGATCTCACAAGCCTGTACCGCGTGCAGACCGCCCAGCGCACCCATCAGCCGCACCTTGAGACTTTGGTAGAGCGGCTCGCCAATAAGTGGCGGCACGTTGAGGGCCACAACCTCTAGCTCGGCCCCAATCGAGTCGCCCTGAATGCGAGTCTGCTTGATCAGTTCACCGGCTTCGTGGGCGAAATCGGTATCCAGCGAGTGAATTTCGGCGGCGGACATCGTTTGCTCGATGTCGCGAATAGCCTCGCTCGATACCGTCAGATTTTGGTTTTGGCGCGTCAGCGTTTCGAAATGCTCGGCCAGGCTGCGTTTGGCCTTGAGCGGCCCTACCTGGCAAATCGACGACAAAAAGACCGTGCCGAACTGCGCTTGCAGAAACAGCCGGGCTATCGAGCCACCGATGACATCGGAAATAGTCGAGCGGTAGCTGGAGCGTCCGCCGCCTCGAATATCGACAAAACCTCGCGATTTGTGGTACTTGACCAAATCGGTGTGGCCGGGCCGAACCTCGCCCTGCGGTCCCATAAATTGATCGTAATGGCCCGATTTTTTGGATGTCGATAGCACGATGGCGGCAATCGGTTCGCCGGTGGTGAACCCTTCTTCGTAGCCGTCGGTCTGCGATTCTTGGCCCTCGACCTCAACGCGCAGCGTAGGGCCGGCCAGCAGGCTGTCGTGATCGTCGCTGTAGAGGCCGGACAGAAAAACCACTTTATCGGCTTCGTGGCGGGGGGTGCCGTGTTTGTTGCTGCCGGGCCGCCGCCGGTCGAGATAGTTCTGCACCGACTGGCGCGTCAGTTTGAGGCCCGGCGGGCAGCCAAAAACAATGGTCGTAATGGCCGGACCGTGCGACTCACCGGCTCCGGCGACGCTAAAGAGAGGGCCACCTAAAATTTCCATGCTATTTAATTCCTAATCCGTCCATCGCCGCCTGACGCATGACGTCGGTGGGTGGTTTCTGGCCGGTCCAAATTTCAAAAGCAAACGCGCCCTGGTGCACCAGCATGCCCAAGCCATCAATTGTCGGGTTACCCGCGGCTCTGGCTCGAGCCAGCAGCGTTGTTTCCAGGGGATTATAAATCAAATCACAGAAAGCGGCGTGCGAGGGAATAGGCACATCACTAGGCCAGGGATTGCTGTCAATATCGGGCGACATCCCAACGGAGGTCGTGTTAATCACCAAATCAACATCATCGCCCAAATCGATCAAAGCCTGGCTGGTGAGCGGAGCAAAATGCAGATGGCTGTCGGGAAACGTATCGGCCAAATCATCCACCAGAAACGCAGCCCGTTCCGCGGTACGGTTGAAGACCGTCACCGCCGCCGCTTCGGCCTTAGCCAGAGCAAAAACGACCGCCCGCGATGCGCCGCCCGCGCCCAATACCGCTACGCGCATATCTTTGGGATGGCAATCGGCTTCAATTAACGAGTTAAGAAAGCCAACGGCATCGGTGTTATAGCCGAAATATTTACCTTCCCGAATGTGAATGGTGTTGACCGCACCCGTAATTTGGGCGGCGTCGTTCAGCTCATCGAGATAGCGGATGACCGCCTGTTTGTGCGGTACGGTCACGTTTGCGCCAACAAAGCTCAACGCTGCCAGTCCGCGTATGGCCTGCTCAACGCTGGTCGGCGTAACGGCCAGCGGCACGTAAGCCCAGTCCAGCCCCAACTCCGCAAAGGCGGCATTGTGCATCACCGGGCTAAGGCTGTGTTCCACCGGCCAGCCGATCAACCCCACCAACGAACTTTTTCCCGTAATTTGAAATGGCTTACTCATGGCTTTCTATCTTTGCTCCTAACTTTTGGAGGGTCTCGACAAATCCGGGAAAACTTTCGTTGAGTTCCTGGGCGTCTTCGATGACTGTCGGCCCCACAGCCGACAAACCGGCCACCGCCAGCGACATCGCCAGCCGGTGGTCGCGATGGCTGCGCACCGTCGCTCCCTCCAACTGCTGAGGGCCGTCGATAGCAAAGCCATCGGGATGCGGGGTGATTTTGGCCCCTAATTTACTAAACTCCTCGACAACCACGGCGATGCGGTCGCTCTCTTTGAGCCGCAGCTCGGCGGCATCCCGTACGATGGTCGTACCGTGCGCACGCAGCGCCGCTACCGTAAAAATGGGGAACTCGTCGATCATCCGCACCACGATCTCGCCCTTTACTTCAACCCCTTCTAACGGGCCGGCGCTGACGTGCAAATCGGCAACCGGCTCTCCGGCCTGCGTCTGCTCATTGCGCAGCGTAATAGGCCCGCCCATCGCTTGCAGCACCTCCAACAAGCCGGTACGGGTGTAGTTGGTGTTAACGCCCTGAATGGTAATCGTGCTGTTTGGAACCGTCAACGCGGCGGTCATCAGAAACGCTGTCGATGACATATCGCCCGGCACCGTAAAATCGAGCGGCTTGAGTTCGGTATGCGCTGCCGAAAAGGTAATAAGGCCATCGTCCTCTTCCTGAATGTCGATGCCCTGGTGGCGCAACATGCGCAGGGTGTGATCGCGGGCCGGGCCGGGTTGGTGCAGCGTCATTTTACCCTCAGCCCCCAGCGTCGCCAAAATAATTGCGGTTTGGAGTTGGGCGCTGGCAACAGGCATGGTGTAATCAATCGCCTGGAGATGACCGCCCGTAATCGTCAAGGGAGCGTGACCGTCGGTTGTGTCGATAGTCGCGCCCATCTGGCGCAGCGGTTTGGCGATGCGTTCCATCGGGCGGCGTCGTAAACCTTCGTGGCCGTCAACCACGGCGGTAAAGGGCTGCGTCGCCAACAAGCCCATCAGCATGCGCATTGTGGTGGCCGACCCACCGCAAAAGAGCGGCTGATCGGGTGCAGTTAAGCCGTTTAGCCCACGGCCATGCACCGTCAGCGTCGCCTGGCCGAAGCCGGTTGGCTCAACCTCAACATCGATACCCAGCGCCCGAACACAATCGACCATCCGGGCCGTCACCCCGGCATCGAGCCAGTTGCGGGCCACACTGGTGCCATCGGCAATCGCGCCAAAGATTAACGCCCGATGCGAGATCGATTTGTCGCCCGGAACAACGGCTTCACCTTCGAGTTTTTCGGCTGGGTGGACGATGAGTTTCAAAGTAAGACATCCTATAGTTATAGAGTTTATGGAGTTTGTAGAGTTTGTGGAGTTAAAAGTTGCGACCGTTAGTGCGTAATGCGTAATGCGTAGTACGTAATTAAAAGGTGATTAATACGCACTACGCACTGCGCACTATAAGACATTGATTTTTCATGACTTGCTGGCACGAACGTATTAGAAATACAACTACTCCACAAACTTTATTTGTACATTTTTCGACGCTGCTCTGCCGCGCTTTCTAAAAGCGCGCGCAGGGCTGCTTCATCGCCTTGGGCGACGGCATCGGCTAGTTGATCGAGCTGCTGCCGGGCAATGTCTAGAATCTGGGTGACGGCCGTTTGGTTGGTCAGCAAAATATCGAGCCACATCTCGACGCTGCCGGCGGCTACCCGCGATGTATCTTTAAATCCGGTAGCGGCAACATCCCATACGGTATCATCATCCTCAGCCACCTGGCGGGCGGTATTGACCAGCGTGCCGGCCAAACTGTAAGGCAAATGGCTGATGGTGGCCACCAACCTATCGTGGCGATCAGCCGGAATGGTATAAACGTGAGAGCCGATAGCTTCGGCTAATGTATGAATTGTTTGGGTCGTCTCGGGTGAGGTTCGGGCAAGTGGTGTGATAATCCAGGGTGCGTGCTCAAAAAGTTCCGCTTCAGCCACATCCATGCCCGACTGTTCTTTGCCGCACATCGGGTGCGATCCTACCGGCTGAAGCGTTGAAGGCAGTGTGTCCATAACATCGACAATGGTTTGCTTGGTGCTGCCCATATCGGTAATGATGGCCCCCGGCTTATAAAAAGGAATGAATGCGGTTAGCTGGTTGAGCATCGTTCTAACCGGAGTGGCAAAAAAGACAATATCTGCGTTTTCAAGTGCCGCTTCCGGTTGGGTGGTGGCATCATCTACCAATCCGGCTCGAACCGCTTGATCGATAGCTTCCGGCCGTCTGACCAGACCGACAACCCGGCTGCAAATGGCTCTTTCCTTGAGGGCCAACCCCAACGAGCCGCCCATTAAACCTAAGCCGATTATCGTTACTTGAGCATTCTTTAGGCTAACGCTGGCTGCGAAAACTCACCTCCGAGGGCAACGATAAGAGATGAGAAGACTAGAGATTGATAAGTAATCTCTAGTCTCTAGTCTCCAATCACATTAGTCAGGTTATGTATAAATCTTTCCTGCTATAGGCTGCGATCTACGGCAGCCGCAACGGGTCTAATCTCATTCATCAACTCAAGGAAGCGATGCGGCTTGAGCGATTGTTCGCCGTCGCTGGCGGCTTCGGCGGGGTTGGGATGAACTTCGATAATCAGTCCGTCGGCTCCGGCAGCGACAGCGGCCTTACTGGTAGCTTTCACCAGCGTCCAGCGGCCGGTGGCATGGCTGGGGTCGACGACAACGGGCAAGTGGGTTAGCTCTTTCAAAACCGGGACGGCGTTAATATCGAGCGTGTTACGCGTGTACTTTTCAAAGGTACGAATACCGCGCTCGCAGAGCATCACCTGGTGATTGCCGTTTGACATGATGTACTCGGCACTCATCAATAATTCCTCAATCGTACTCATCATACCCCGTTTTAGCAAAACCGGCTTATTTGTTTTTCCTACCGCATTCAGCAACGCATAGTTTTGCATATTGCGCGTACCAATCTGGAGAACGTCGGCGTACTTGGCGATCAAATCCACTTGATCGGGGGCCATGACCTCGGTGACAATGTGCAGCCCGGTTTCTTCGCGAACTTGGGCCATAATTTTAAGCCCTTCCTCGCCCATCCCCTGGAAGCTGTAGGGCGACGTGCGCGGCTTGAAAGCGCCACCGCGCAATAAATGTGCGCCGGCTTCTTTCACAGCGATGGCTGTCTCCATCATCTGATCCATACTTTCCACCGAGCAGGGGCCGGCCATGACAATGACTTTGTTGCCGCCTATCTTGTGACCGTTGATAGCAATAACCGAATCTTCCGGTTTGAAATCGCGGCTGGCCAGTTTGAAGGGGCGCAGCACAGGCACGACCCGGTCGACACCCTTCATGCGATTGAGCGCCCCTTCGTCGATGCGGCGTTCATCGCCGATAAGACCAATAATGGTTCGTTCCTCGCCTACGGACACGTGCGTTTTGAAACCGTCGCGAGTCACCCGTTCGATGACGGTATCTACATCTGTTGCGGTAGCTTGCATTTTCATAATGATAATCATAGTTCTCCTCGAATGAACGTTGCTTTTGAATTTTGAGCCTGCTTGAAGTTAAGAGCTTCAGCCGTGCCGGCGTAGGCTGTTGCTCCAAACAAAAAGGGCGCGACCGGTATGGTCGCGCCCTGGAAGTTCCGTAAACCTGTGTCGGGTCAATTACCCGTCAGAACGCGCCATATCGTGTCCCAGAAAAAATAGCCATAAAAATAAAAAAAGCTCGCAAAAGCAAATGCGAGCGTCGGATAAACAAAAGTATTCACATTGTTGTCATGGGCCTTGCTGGCCACTTTTACTTGTGCTTGATTTTCAATGAGATGGCGTAATTTTTTCGACATGGTTTTTAACCCTAATTTGTATATTGGAAGCATCATATCATACAAGGGATACCATGTCAACCCCTTTTTCGCATTTCCATACAAGAAAAACTCCCTCTTAGGCCGTTCCTCCTTTCTTTATAAGTAGCTCAAACACCCGTTCTAAGGTATAATATACAGGTTATGTTTTTTGAATTTTTGGCAAAATAGTATGGAGAGCCTTTATGGATATTGGCACAATTAAGGTTGTAAATATTGAAAACGAAATGAAGGTAGCCTACCTCGATTACGCCATGAGCGTTATCGTTTCGCGGGCGCTACCTGACGCACGGGATGGCCTAAAACCGGTTCACCGTCGCATTCTTTACGCTATGCACGATATGGGCATTCGGCACAATACGGCTTATCGTAAAAGCGCGCGCGTGGTGGGGGATGTGCTGGGTAAGTATCACCCCCACGGTGACAGCGCCGTTTACGATGCCATGGTTCGGATGGCCCAAGACTTCTCGATGCGCTATCCGCTGGTCGATGGCCAGGGAAACTTTGGCAGTGTCGATGGCGACAGCCCGGCGGCGATGCGTTACACCGAAGCCCGTTTGGCTCGAATTTCACAAGAAATGCTGGCCGATATCGATAAAAACACCGTCAACTGGACGGATAACTTCGACGGTAGCTTGCAAGAACCGGAAGTACTGCCCGCCCGGCTGCCCAACTTGCTGCTCAACGGCACGTCCGGTATTGCCGTGGGGATGGCCACCAATATTCCTCCCCACAACCTCAATGAAATTTGCGATGCCATCATCCACCTCATCGACAACTACGACTCGCAGGATGATGTCACCGTTGAAGATTTAATGAAATTTGTCAAAGGCCCCGATTTCCCCACCGGCGCGTCGATGATGGGCCACGACGGCATTGTCTCCGCCTACGCCACCGGTAAAGGGCGCGTCACCATGCGCGCCACGGCGCAAATCGAGGAGATGGCCAACACCCGCCATCGCATCGTCTTTACCGAAATCCCCTATCAGGTCAACAAATCTTCGCTGCTGGAACGCATCGCCGATTTGGTGCGCGACGGCAAGCTCAAAGATATTTCTGATTTGCGCGATGAGTCAGACCGCGAAGGGATGGCTATCGTCATCGAGCTAAAACGGGGTGCGCAGCCCAAAAAGGTTCTCAACCAGCTTTATAAACACACGGCCCTACAATCCAACTTTGGCATCAACATGCTGGCCCTGCTCGATGGCGAACCGCGCGTGCTGCCGCTCAAACGCGCCCTCACCGCCTACATCGAACACCGCCAAGATGTTATCACCCGCCGCACCGAGTACGATCTCGAAAAGGCACGGCATCGCGCCCATATTTTAGAAGGCTATCGCATCGCCCTGGGCAACCTCGACGCCATCATCAAAACCATCCGCGAGAGCGACGATACCGAAACCGCCCGCACAAAATTGATGGCCAACTTCTCGCTCAGCGAGCTTCAGGCCCAGGCCATCCTTGATATGCAACTCCGCCGCCTGGCCGCTCTGGAACGGCAAAAGATCGAGAACGAGTACCAGGAAGTGATGAAGACCATCAGCTACCTGGAAGATTTGCTGGCTAACCCCGCCAAAATTCTGGCTCTCATCAAAGAAGACCTTGTAGACCTCAAAGAAACCTATGGCGATGAACGCCGCACGCGCATTTTAGCCGATGAGTCAGCCGAATTTAACGAAGAGGATCTGGTTAAAGACGAAGAAGTGCTCGTCTCGATTACGCAGCGCGGCTACATCAAGCGTGTTCCCAGCAAAACCTACCGCGCCCAGGCTCGCGGCGGACGCGGCGTAATGGGCATGACCACCCGCGATGAGGATGAAGTTGAGTTTCTCTTTGCCGCCGGAACGCTCGACACCATTCTCTACTTTACCGACAAGGGCAAAGTCTATTCGGAAAAAGCCTGGCAGATACCCGATGCCAGCCGAACTGCCAAAGGCGTCTCTATTTTTAACCTGATCAATATGGGCGCTAATGAAAAGATAACGGCCACCGTTACCGTACCCGATTTTGATCAGGCCGAGTATCTTATTATGCTTACCCGCAAGGGACGTATCAAGCGCACCAATCTTAGCGAGTTCGCATCGGTGCGGCCCAGTGGTTTGATTGCTCTCTCGTTAGATACGGATGACGAACTCGGCTGGGTAAAAATGACCGAAGGCGACGACGAAATGATTCTGGTTTCAAAGAGCGGCCAGGCTATTCGCTTCCACGAAGATGATGTCCGCTCGATGGGCCGGACGGCAGCCGGCGTTGGCGCGATGCGATTACGCGGTAACGATGAACTGTGTGGTATGGATGTCGTTGACCCGGAAGCTACGCTATTAGTTGTTACGGAAAAAGGCTTTGCCAAACGTACCAGCCTCAGCGAATATAACCTTCAGCGGCGTAATGGTAGCGGCGTAAGAACGCTGGCCAAAACCATTACCAAAACCGGAGCGATTGTTACCGGCCGTGTTGTGTCTGATGACGGTGACATCACGCTGATTTCCAGAGATGGCATTACCTTACGAACCCCTATTAAAACCGTTTCTCAGCAAGGCCGGTCTACCTCCGGGGTGCGGGTTATGAATCTAAAAGGGAATGATGTCGTTGCTTCAGTCGCCGTCTTAGCCCCGAACGAAGAAAAACTGGCCAAGAAAAAAGCCAAAAAGGCACCGGCCAACGGCAACGCGCCAAAGCCCGCCTCTCTTGAAGCCGATGATGACGCCGACCTGGACGCAGCAGACAACGACTACGAGGAAATAGAAGAGTAACGCGCTAAAAGCTGTTTCAAAAGTGCGTGATAAATATAGAACTTACGCAGTTGGAAAAACCAGACCCTAAAGGTTTCCGAAGTCACCTTTCAAGGAAAATTTAGAGGCAATCAAGTTTGTATTTTGTCTTTAAGTGGACTTATAAAACCTTTAGGGTCTCAAACTACGTAACTCACAAAATATAGCCATAGATGGTCACAGATTTTCACAGGTATGCTCAAAACTGTGATAAAATCTGTGACCATCTGTCTGAATCTGTAGACCTGAGGGCGATTTTGAGCAGTCGCACCGTTAATTGACCATTAATGGCCCACAAACTTGACCACAACGAAAAGCACATCCGGAGCGGTATAAATTTCCGCTCAATTCATCTTAACTCCCACCCTGACGACAAATCGTAATCGACCGTATCAAAGTGTGAGCGCGAATGTAAAGGAATAGAATTTTCTCGACATCCGTTCCTTTTTTTGCGTTTACCCCATCCTGATCTACACTGTATCTTTCAAGTTGACGATAAAACAAAAACTATGCTCCGTACACGCATAATAACTGCACTCATCGCCCTCCCGATTGCTATAGGGGTCACCTTTGCCGGCGGCATTTGGTTTTTTGGCGTGGTAACGATCATCGCGCTCATTACCGGCTGGGAATTTAGCCAAATGATGAAAGCCAAGGGCTATTACGTCATCCATGCCATTCTCCTGGCCTTTATAGCCATGCTGATGGTCGATGCCTTTTACCCCGCGTTGGGATTACTCGAAATCGGTATCTCGCTTACGCTTTTATGCTCACTGGTGTGGCAACTTTTCCGCACCAACAGTTCCATCCCCACCGCCGACTGGGCGCTGACCGTTGCCGGAGGATTGTACATCGGCTGGGGGCTGGGTCGACTGGTGGCCTTGCGCCAACTGCCCGATGGCCTCACCTGGGTGTGGTTAGCGCTGCTCGCCACCTGGGGAGCCGACACATTCGCCTATCTGGTTGGCCGCACCTTGGGTCGGCACAAACTTTGGCCGCGCCACAGCCCCAAGAAGACTTGGGAAGGGCTGGGCGGCGGAATTTTAGGCGGCCTCATCGGCACGGCCATTGTAACCGCCATTAATCCCGCGCTGGGCTGGACCGATGCCATTATTTTAGGCGTCATCATTCCGATTGCCGGTCTTTTCGGCGACATCTCCATCTCGATGATGAAACGCCACGTGGGCGTCAAAGACTCATCGATGCTTTTCCCCGGCCACGGCGGTTTTCTCGATAGGTCCGACAGCGTACTCTTTGTCAGCATCGTGGTCTACTACTATGCCTTTTTGATTGGATAGGAACATGACGGATAAAAAACCAACGCTCATTCTCATCGACGGCCACGCTCTGGCCTACCGGGCCTACTTTGGTATGCCCGCCACCTTCAACACCAGCGCAGGCGAGCCAACCCACGCCGTTTACGGCTTTATGAACATGCTGCTGGCCGTTTGGAAAGAATATGAGCCTGATTATTTCATCGTCACCTTCGATTTGGGCGATACCTTTCGCCACGAAATGTACGATGACTACAAAGCCACCCGCGAGAAGATGCCCGACGACCTGCACAGCCAGATTGAACGCATCCGGCAGCTTGTGACCGCCCTCAATATGCCCATTTTCACCAAAGAAGGCTACGAGGCCGATGACCTGCTCGGCACATTGGCGAACCAGGCTGCGGACAAAGGCATCGAGGCATTGATTGTCACCGGTGACCGCGACGCCTTCCAACTGGTCGCGCCCAACATCAAGGTCGTGATTTCCGGCAGTAAATTCGCCGATAGAGTTTTGTACGATGAAACGAAAGTCGAAGAGCGCTACGGCGTGTCACCCAAACAACTTATCGAACTCAAAGGGCTGGTCGGCGACAGCAGCGACAATATTCCCGGCGTCAAAGGCATCGGCGAAAAAGGCGGGGCCAAACTGATCAACCAGTATGGCACGTTGGAAGGCATCTACGAGCATTTGGAGGAAATATCGAAAGGCACACGCTCCAAGCTGGAAGAGGGCCGCGAAAGTGCTTTCCTTTCGCGCGATTTGGGCCGTATCATCACCGATGTGCCCGACGTGGAGCTAAACATCCAGGCCGGCCGCACGATGGACTTCGATATTGTCGAAGTCGCCAATTTGTTCGTGGAATTAGAGTTCAACACCATTTTCAACCGCATTCCCGGCGCGCCGGAAGACAAATTGCCGGAAGATGTCGCCACCGTCGAGCCAAAAACGCCCACCGGTCCCATCGACCCCGACGGCGATTATATTACGGTCGATACCCAAACGAAACTAGACACTCTGGTCAACAAACTCAAGCAGAGCGATAAACTCTGCGTCGATGTCGAAACCGACAGCACCGACGAGGTCCAGGCCAGGCTGGTGGGCATCGCCATCACGGCCACAACCGGCGAGGGCTATTATATTCCGCTGGCCCACGGCGATAAGGCCCAACCGAAAGCCGGTGAGCAAGCCACATTGTTCGATGAACTCGCTGCGGCGTCGGATGCGCCCCAACTGGATATGGCGACAGTTCAGGCCGCCCTCGCGCCGATTTTAGCCGACCCCAACGTATTAAAATATATGCACAACGCCAAATTCGATATGGTTTTGCTGCGGCGCAACGGTATGCCGGTCGCACCGCCTATCTATGATACGATGATTGCCGCTTACATCGGTAATAATGCCCCCAATGCCCGTTACGGCCTCAAAGAGATGGTCAAAGAGAACCTCAACATCCAAATGACGGAGATCAAAGAGCTAATCGGTACCGGCAAAAACCAACTGACGATGGATCAGATTTCCATCGACAAAGTGACGCCCTACGCCGCCGCTGACGTCGATATGACCCTGCGGCTGGTTGATGTTGTCGATAAACCGCTGCAAAACGATAAAGATTTTCGCCACATCTTCGAAACGCTCGACCTACCGCTCATCTACGTTCTCATCGATATGGAATTAGCCGGCATCAAGCTCGATACCGATGCCCTACGCCAAATGTCGAGCCAATTATCAACCCGCTTAGCCGAAATCGAGCGCGATGTCTACAAAGTTGCCGGTCTTGAATTCAACCTCAACTCAACCCAGCAGCTCTCCGATGTCCTTTTCAAAAACCTCGGTTTGCCCACGCAGGGATTAAAGAAAACCAAAAGCGGCTACTATTCCACCGCCGCCAACGTGTTGGAAGGGCTGCAAGGCCAGCATGAAATCATCGATCTCATCCTGGAAAACCGCACCCTGGCAAAACTCAAAAGTACCTATGTCGATTCTCTGCCGACGCTGGTTAATCCACGCACCGGACGCATTCATACCAATTACAACCAAATCGGCATCTCGACCGGGCGGCTGTCGAGCAGCGACCCCAATTTGCAGAACATTCCCATCCGCACCGAACAAGGCCGCGAGATTCGACGCGCTTTTATTGCCGAAGACGGGCATCACCTTATTGCCGCCGACTATTCTCAGGTGGAGTTGCGTATTTTGGCCCATATAAGCGAAGATGAGGGGCTGCTGACCGCCTTCGAGAACGATCAGGACATCCACACGGCCACCGCATCGGCGGTGTTAGGCGTACCGCAGGATCAAATCGACAAATAT
>JAGRBZ010000236.1 GCA_020433805.1 Anaerolineae bacterium | reverse complement strand
AAAAGCACTCAATACGCATTACGCACTACGCAATAAACAAAGGCTCAAATTATGGCGAAAACTTAGAGACACTAACCGTTTACTAGCCTTGAGTAATTTATTACCCGCCCGATAGAATTTGGTGTCTGCCCGACGAAACTTATTCACTGCCCGATAAAATTCAATGCCAGCCCGACGCAATTTATTCACTGCTCGATAAAATTCGGTGTCTGCCCGACGCAACTTGTTCACTGCCCGATGAAATTTGGTGTCAGCCCCACGCAATAAATTACAAGCCCAGGGATTTTCGGTGCCAGCCGAGGGGAACCAAATGCAAGCCCAAGGAATTTCGGTGCTAGCCCAAGGGAATCAATTACAGGCCCAAGAAATCTCGGTGCTAGCCCAGGGGAATCAAATGCAAGCCCAGGGCATTTCGATGCTAGCCCAGAGAAATCAATTACAGGCCGAGGGAAACTTCGTGCTAGCTCAGAGAATCATCTGATGCGCCTAACGGAGCGTCTCCCCAGCCGCAGATTCTACTCTAACGAGGAGCGGCAAAGCAATGAACTTTAAGGAATACATCGGACTACTATTCCCCACGACGTCCACCCGGCGATAAATCGACCGGGCTAGTAAACGGCACCCGCTCAAGCGGATTTGAAAAGCCCGTCTTTAGCGGGCGCTGCTCATAGCCGGCTGATTTATCACCGGCGAGCGTGGTGGTAGAGCTAATTCGAGTCGTCCGTTTATTTTCTTAACCTTCATAACTTTGACCCCAACGCGGATGACAAAGCAAGCTTTGTCGCTCCTCTTCATCATTCATCCCTCATAATTCCTAATTCCCTACGATCAACGCCCCGTGCGCCGGTTCGAAGCGAGCGGTGAAGTGGCGCAGCACCGGCGGCGACTCGACGATGCGCACGCCGCAAATGCGCTCGCGCAGGTTGTTGACGTGGACCAGAACTTCGGCGACGTAATCGACGTGGCTTTGGGTGTAAACCCGGCGGGGGAAAGCCAGGCGCACCAGTTCGTTCATCGCCGGTTTCTCGGTGCCGTCGGGCTGAAGGCCAAACATCACCGAGCCAATCTCGACGGAGCGGATGCCGCCTTCCAGGTACAACACCAGCGACAGCGCCCAGGCCGGGAACTCGCCGGGGGGAATGTGGGGCAACATCGTCTTGGCATCGAGATAGAGGGCGTGACCGCCGGTCGGCTGCACCATCGGGATGCCCTCGCGGCTTAAAATCTCGCCGATGTACTCGACCGAGCGAATGCGGTAGCGCAGGTAATCTTCATCAAGCACCTCACGCAGCCCCACGGCAATGGCCTCCAAATCGTAGCCGGCCAAACCGCCATAGGTGGGGAAGCCCTCGGTTAAAATCAGCACGTTCTTGCATTGTTGCGCCAGCGTATCGTCGTTAAGGGCCAGAAAGCCGCCGATGTTGGCCATGCCATCCTTTTTAGCGCTCATCGTGCAGCCGTCGACGTAGCTGAACATCTCCTGGGCAATCGCCAGCGGGGTGGCGTCGCTGTAGCCGTCCTCGCGCATCTTGATGAACCAGGCATTTTCGGCAAAGCGACAGGCATCCAGAAAGAAGGGAACACCGTGACGGCGGCAGATTTCGCTGGCAGCGCGAATATTGGCCATACTGACCGGCTGACCGCCGCCGGAGTTGTTGGTAACGGTAATCATCACCAGCGGGACGCATCCCTTTTGCTCGCTAAGGGTCTGCTCTAATACGTCCAGATCGATATTGCCTTTGAAGGGGTGCTGCTCTTGCGGCCGGCGGGCGGCGGCAGTCGGAATATCGCGGGCTTCGGCCCGGCGGTACTCGACATTGGCCCGCGTGGTGTCGAAGTGGGTGTTGTTGAGGACGATATCGCCGGGTTTGAGCATCGTGCCAAAGAGAATGCGCTCGGCGGCGCGGCCCTGGTGGGTGGGGATAACGTGCTTCAGGCCCGTAATCTCCTGCACGGCCTCCTCGAAGCGGAAGAAGGAGCGCGCCCCGGCGTAGGACTCGTCGCCCTGCATAATACCGGCCCACTGGCCCGACGACATCGCGCCGGTGCCGGAGTCGGTCAGCAGGTCGATGAGAACGTCTTCGGCTTTGAGGAGAAAGAGATTGTAACCGGCTTCTTGCAGGGCGGCTTCGCGCTCGGCGCGGGTGGTGCGCCGGATAGGTTCCACGGCTTTAATGCGGAACGGTTCGATAATTGTTTTGAAGGGCATAGTGTCACCTCGTTGTGAAATAGTATTGTAGGGAGGAGATTGGAGACTGGAGATTAGGAGATTAGGAGATTAGAGATTGGGAGATGGGTTTAGAATTGTTCATATCTCCTTATCTCTTTATCTCCTTGTCTCCTTATCTCCATTCCTTATGGTATTGGTAACACCGTCAGGTCTATTTGTCAACTGGGGCTGATAACGCGGGTGCGGCTGCGTTAGCGGAGGGGTGGAAACACTGAATTTATGAGGAAAATGAGAACACTAACCCTCAATCTACGGGGTTCACATCTCCCTATGCAACAAAAGCCTGTATGGTTGAAATCGGTATTCAGTGACATCATCCCATTCAATGCTTCAGTGTTTCATCCGGCATAATTCAAAAGAGATGATATAATAGAAAGGGTAATCTACATGTGACCGGCCCAATTTTGGCCTAAATCAAGCCCGAATACCCAAACGCAACCTTGCACCTTAAGACAAAATGCCGGTCATCAGAGCAAGTACAAATGTTGTATAGTTAAGGAGCATATGATGCAAATCGGTTTGCAAATCCCCTCATTTAAGTACCCTGATGGCACAAAAGCAATACGTCCAAAACTCAAAGATATTGTAACAACGGCTGAAGAAAGTGGTTTTTACAGTGTGTGGGTCATGGATCATTACTACCAAATTCAAGGTCTCTTTGGCGAAGCTTACAATGACCCGATGCTGGAGAGTTATACTACTCTTGGATATTTTGCGGGGTTGACAGAGAAGATGTATCTCGGTGTTTTGATAACCGGCGTTATTTATCGCCATCCAGCGGTCTTGCTGAAAATGGTCAACACTTTAGACATTCTCTCAGGGGGTCGGGCTTATCTCGGTATTGGAGCCGCCTGGTATGAAGACGAGGCCAAAGGCTATGGCATCCCTTACCCCGATACAAGTGAACGTTTCGAGCTGCTGGAAGATACTCTGCAATTGGCAAAAGCCTTGTGGGCATCCGGCGAAACGAGCTTCACAGGCCAACACATTGCGGCCCCTAAAATCACAAACAATCCACGCCCGTTGAGCGAACCGCATCCACGTATTATGATCGGCGGTATGGGGCCAAAAAAGACGCTACGCATGGTGGCCCAATACGCTGATGCCTGTAACTTCTTTGAATTCGCCGGAACAGAGCGTATGCAGCAAGCGTTCGACACCCTAAAAGGACACTGTGACAATCTAAACCGCGATTATGACTCCATCGAAAAAACATTGCTGGGCACCGTCCATCTGGCCGATGGTCATGATACAGTCGATAGCGTCCTGGAGCGACTAAAAACCTTATCCGCTATGGGCTTCACCCATGCCATCTTCAACATGCCCAATGTCTATGAGATAACGCCGTTAGAAGCCTTCGCTAAAGAGATTATGCCTGTTGCGAAAGAGCTGTAATTGGTAATGTAACAAAACCACCACCAAAAATCAGGACGCAGATTTTCACAGATAAAAAACAAAAAATCAGTGTTTATCTGCGTTGGTAGCGCAACATTAAACCGTGGAGAGAGTAAAGAACCCAGGTTTTTGCCACAATTGTAAGCATGTTGCCCAATTGAGCACCCTATAGACGCCTTTGCGGGTCTCATGTTCAAGAAAAACCTGGGTTCTAATGCTACCACGATTGTGTGCAAAGCTACCAATGCTACTCAGAAAGCTATTTATTCGATAATTAACCCTTGATTTTTACCAGTAGCTTGGTTTATAATTTGACGTAACAATAAACTTCGTCTGTGGTCACTATTGTGTGATGATTCTACAGATGGTATAATTTAAATAGAATTTACGCAGTTGGGTGTAACAAACAAGGTGGCCGTCACTTTTTGCCGAAAATGAACGTCCGTTTAGACGAAACAAGTCGACTTATCACCGCTAAGTGACTGTCACATTTTGAAAACCAGTAAATTGTTCCTTATTATATTTTACGACAACGACCAATGTCTCTTCCAACAGCGCCCTTAGCTTCAGCAACCGATATCTCATGGACAATCTTAAAATACTCGTAATCGACGATGACCCCGTAACCTGCAAACTTTTGGAAACGATGCTTCAAATGGAGGGTTTTCAAACGGCTTCTACCAATCAGATAAAAACAGAAACTTTTATGGAGCTTCTTTATAAAGAAAATCCCCACATGCTTATTCTGGATTTTCATGTAGGGTCAAACGAAACAAAGCCCTATGTAGAACTTATTCGCGCCGATGAAACCTGGCACACGCTGCCGATACTGATGATGTCTGGTATTAATCATCAGAAGGCTAGCCTAAAAGCTGGTGCCAACCATTTTATTCTCAAACCTTTCGATTGGCCGGAAATCATCGCGCTAGTGAATACCATGAAAAATACTTTAATGAAATAGGAGGTTTTGCTGTACACTTGTTAAAATTTTTGAAAGAGGTTTATGATGGTGGCCCGAAAACGGCAAAAAAATAGCAACGATATGAATTGGTATCGCGCCGATCTTCATCTCCATACGCCTGGGTCAAATGATTATCTAGAGCCATCGATTAGCTACCTCGATATTTTGCACAAAGCCGAACGCTGTGAACTGGATATTATTGCCCTTACGGATCATAACACAGTAGCCGGCATTAAAGAGCTGAGAAAACAAATAGAGGAATTGCAGCTGCTAGAGCAGCTCAATCGTATTCGTCCGGAAGAAAAGCGAACATTAGATGAATTCCGGAGATTAACAAAGCAAATTCTGGTTTTACCGGGATTTGAATTAACCGCCACGTTGGGCTTTCACGTTTTAGGTATTTTCCCACCCGAAACAACCCTCCGCGAGTTAGAACATATATTATTAACGCTGCGCGTCCCCGCCGACAAGCTCGATCTAGGGGCAACCGAGGTTGGCGCAACGGTTGATGTTTTAACAGCCTATCGTATTATTAACGAAGCCGGAGGGCTGGTGATTGCCGCGCATGCCAACTCTTCACATGGGGTGGCCATGCAAGGATTTAACTTTGGCGGGCAAACAAAAATATCCTATACCCAAGATGCCAGTTTGCACGCGCTGGAAGTAACCGACCTGGAAAGCAAACATCGGCGAACCACGGCCAACTTTTTCAACGGTTCAAAGCCGGAATACCCCCGACGCATGCATTGTATTCAAGGTTCTGATGCACACCGGCTGCATAAAGACCCCTATGATAAAAACCGTCTTGGTGTAGGCGATCGGGTAACGGAATTGCATATGCCCGAAGCCAGTTTTGAGGCACTTAAGAATTTATTTCTCAGCAGCGATTTTTCGAGGACACGCCCCTATCGACCCAAACAGGCTCCATTTGATCACGTACAGGCAGCCCGTAAGCAGGGCACCAACATTGTGCAGTCCTTCCACGAGTCGATTACCCGACGTGGAGGTCATCTGTATGCGGTGCTGTGCGACATTTGTGCCTTTGCCAATACCAACGGCGGCACAATATTTGTTGGACTGTCAGACAACCCTAAGGATATGGTAACCGGCGTAAAAAAGCCTAGCGATGCGATAAAAATTATTCGCAACGAGGTTGAAAAGAAAATCAACCCACCGCTGGAGATAGATATCGACCAGCACGATTCGCAAGGCAAAAAGGTTCTGCAAGTTGTCGTGCCGGTCGGTAGTAATTCACCCTATGTCATCGATGACTACAAAATTTATGTACGCGATGAAACGGATACGAATCTGGCCGTGCGTGATGAAATTGTAGCACTGGTGAAGCGCAGCCTGAGTGATCAAGACGATGAGATGGCCGAAGTACCCCAGGCTGCACCGATCGATGTCAACAACAACGATAACAATAACACAAAAGAAAAATCGACCAAACTCACTGCCGAACCCAAAACCGGCGTGGAAATTGTGGCAACCGAAATGCGTAAAGGCAAGAAGTTCTATAGTTTGCGAGATTTACGCAACGGTAATGTTGTTCACAACGTCACCCGCCAATCAGCCAGACGGTTGTGGCAGTATGCGCTAACAGAACACGAAGCAAACGCTGTAGACACGAACAAAATTGATTGGCACGGTGATATAGGCTGTTGGAAAAAATACAAACGCGGCGGCCAGACCCGTTATGATCTGGTTCAGCGCGAAACCAACAACACGCTGCACGTCTACTATGGCGTTACCGAAGATGGCATTCACGGTCCCTGGCAAAAACTGCTTGAAACGCTGAATGCTGAAGAAGAAGCAACGGCAGCACCTTAATGACGCCGTTAATAACCGTCGGTATTTTAACGGTTAGCGATCGTGGTGCTTCCGGAGCATACGAAGACAAAAGCGGGCCGGTTATCGAACAGCTTGTAACCGGTCCGCTTAAGGCTACCGTTCAACAAAAAGCCATTGTACCGGATGAGATCGAGGCGATTAAGCAGATGCTGCTTCGCTGGGTTGAACAGGATAAGCTCGATCTTATCCTTACGACCGGCGGAACCGGCTTTGCTCCGCGCGATGTAACCCCGGAAGCAACCCGGCTGGTCATCGAGAAAGAAGCACCCGGCCTGGTTTTTGCAATGCTTAAAGACAGTTTAGCGGTTACGCCCCATGCCATGCTATCGCGCATGGTAGCCGGCATCCGGGGGCAAACGCTTATTGTCAATTTACCGGGTAGTCCGAAGGCAGTTGGCGAAAACTTAGAGACTATTTTGCCAGCGCTGCCACACGCAGTAGAATTACTACGAGAAGATCCGTTAGCCAACAAGCATCACAAAGCGGAATAAACAGTTAGCACCTGGATTTGGAGAAGGCTGTGCCTCAAGATTGCATCTTCTGTAAAATTGTCGCCGGAGACATAAAAGCGACAAAACTTTACCAGGATGAGAGCGTTACCGTATTTAAAGATATCAACCCGCAAGCACCCACCCACATTTTGGTTATTCCCAACCAGCACATAGAGGCTATCAGTGAGGCGTCGCCGGAAGACCAGGTAATTTTGGGAAAGTTAATGCTCACTGCGGCCCACATAGCGAGAGAGGAAAGTGTGGCGGACAACGGTTATCGACTTGTTGTAAATAATGGCCGGGATGGAGGGCAAACCGTATTTCACCTTCATGTCCATTTACTGGCCGGACGGCCCATGCGGTGGCCCCCCGGTTAGGTTGCTGTTGTTGTTATTCCAATCAAAGCCAAAAAACAAACTCTGCCCACAAAAACATTGACCATGAGCCATGAAGTGAGACCATCACTTCTCTATCGCTAATGGCCTTACTCTATAAGCCCTATTGCAACATTTCAAGATGAAAAGGATTTACAAGCATGCCGATTAAAGATCAACTGGATACCGATCTTAAAAATGCGATGAAAAGCGGTGATAAAGCGCTGGTTTCAACCCTTCGATCGTTGAAATCGGCTTTAAAGTATGCAGAAATCGATGCGCACGGATCTCTAAGTGAAGACGACGCTATTGCGGTGCTCGGCAAGCAGGCCAAGCAGCGCCGTGACTCAATTACCGAGTTTGAAAAGGCGGGTCGAACCGATTTGATTGAGCAAGAGCAGGCCGAATTAGCCGTTATCGAAACCTATCTCCCGGCTCAACTATCAGAAGAGGAAATAAGAACCAGAGTTCAAGCAGTTATCGCCGAACAGGGGGTTACCGATGTAAAGGGGATGGGCCTGGTTATGAAACATGTTATGGCCGATCTCAAAGGCCAGGCTGACGGCAAAGTCGTCAATAAAATTGTACGGGAACTTTTAGCGTAACCGTTTGCAATCGTTTTACGTTTAAGTACCTGTAGCGACGTTTGCTAGTATTACAACGAGATTTAGACATAAAGCCAGGAAAGAACCCAGGGTTTTCGGTTAATTAATCAACTTCGCGTTGAGAAGAGATCCCTAAAGTAGAAATATCTACCTTTAAAGTTAAAAACCCTGGGTTCTTAGACCGAAGTCTCGTAGTAGTGTCAGTAGGCAAACGCAATCTACTGTTAACCGGCGTCTGTCGAAACGATACCGTGATCTTGGGTTGACCGGCGCTAGAGAACAAAGGATCAGGACAATTATGGCTAATACTACCCAATCCGAGTCCGGCTATCGAATATCTAATCGCAAAATTTTGCGGGCTATACTCATAGCTGTTGCCTTCGCGGGAACCGGCACATTTATTATTGTTTATCAATTCTTTTCGCAAGAAGTAGTCGAACTCAGCATCGGCAGCGTGGCCCCGCAAGACATCGTCGCCCCCAAACAGTTCAGCTATACCAGTGATATTGAAACCAAAGCCGCTCAAGACAGAGCACAAAATGCGATTTCAACCCGCTATAGTGCGCCCGATCCAAAAATAGCTCGCGAACAGGTAACCCGCCTTCGCCACATATTCGACTATCTGGATACGGTTCGGGCTGACCCCTATGGCTCCGTATCCGATAAATTCAAATGGATTGCCGCTATTCCTGATTTAAATTTGTCCGATACAACAATCGACCAAATTTTAATTATGGATGAAGAAGCGTGGACCGAAACCCGGCAAGAGGCCGAAAGCATTTTAAGCCAAGCGATGGGCGACGAGATTAAGGATAGCCAGATTCTAACCACGCGCCGACTGTTGCCGGCCAAAGTGGCTCTAGACACCCCAGAACAACAATCATCTGTTATTGTGGATATTGTTGAAGATTTGATTAAGACCAATACTTTTCCGGATAATGTCCGCACTGACGCTGAACGTCAAGCCGCTGTAGAAGCAGTTGAACCGACCCAAATTACAGTTGAAGAAAACGAACTCATTATTCGCGCCGGCGACATTGTGGACGCCAGAACGCAGGAAAAGCTAAAAGCGATTCAAACCGTTCAGCCCGGTTTTAGTTGGACAGAAAATGTTATTGCCCCCTCCGTTTTGATGCTGCTGATCACGGTTATTATCAGTTTTTATCTCATTCAATATGCGCCTAAAATTTTGGCCGACAGCCGGCGGCTTGTCCTACTGGTTTTGTTTATTCTCACCTTTATTGCTCTGGCCAAGGTGATGATCTCCAGTGGGGGCTACGTAGCCTACCTCTTCCCGATGGCGGCCCTGGCCATGATGATAGTGATACTCATCGATGCCCAACTGGCCTTTATTTTATGTACGGTGCTGGCATTTTTAGCCAGCTATATGGCTGTCGATGAGTCGCGAGGGCTGGCTCCTTATCTGGTGTTAAGCGGCTGGACAGGTGCATTGGCTTTAGGACGCGATCAGAGAGTGAGCGGGGTCATCTTGGCCGGCATTTATGTCGGCGCGGTTAATGCCGGTATTGCGTATGTCTTCAACTTGGATTTACCTCTCGCCGAGGTCGGACAGTTGGTTTTGGCCGGGCTGCTCAACGGTATTTTGCTGTCAACCGGGCTTTCACTCATCGGTCTGTTGATTATCGGCAACCTGTTTGGCATCACCACCTCCATTCAACTGGCCGATTTAGGCCGCCCCACCCAACCGCTGCTGCGTCAACTGCTGCTTAAAGCCCCCGGCACCTATCACCACAGTCTGATGGTCAGCAATCTGGCCGAGCAAGCCGCCGAACGGATCGGTGCCGACTCACTGCTGGTACGGGTAATGGCCTATTACCACGACATCGGCAAGATGCAGCGCCCCTACTTCTTCATCGAGAACCAACCTACCGGTATGACCAACGTCCACGAAAAATTAGACCCGCAAGTTAGCGCTCAAATTATCATCAGCCATGCCAAAGACGGTTTGGATCTGGCCCAGAAATATCGGCTGCCCCGCGCCATTCGCGACGGCATTGCCCAACATCACGGCACCAGTCTGGTCAAATTTTTCTACTACCAGGCCGTCGAAGCCGCCAAAGAAAAGGGTGAAGAGGTCGATGAAGCAGCCTTCCGCTATCCCGGCCCGCGCCCGCAAACCCGAGAAAATGGTATCCTTATGTTGGCCGATGGCTCTGAGTCGGCGGTGCGAGCTTTAAAGCCGCGCTCGACCGATGAAATCGACGAGATTGTCCAAAAAATCATCGCCCATAACCTCAACAGTGGCCAACTGGATGAGTGTGACCTAACTATTGCCGACCTGCGCAACATTAGAAATGCCTTTGTCGACATTCTTCAGGGCGTTCATCATCCGCGCATCAAATATCCGGAACCGGCCAGCGCTGAGAATGAGAAGAAGAAACCGAAAGAACTCGAAGCCGGCGAAAAAGAACAGGTCGACGCGCCGGTGCCGAAAACATCTGACGGCCCCGGCAAAACACCACCAGCCGTTACACCCCAAGTGGCAACCGAATAATTAAGGAGCACTACCTGTGGATGCATTAATTCAAGTTGATGACGAATTTGTTTCCGCTGTTGCACCCGACATGCTGCAAAAAGCGATGGCGACAGCCGCTGAGATACTGGCTCCCCGCGTGGCTTCAGCCTGTACCTTGACGATTACCGTTACCGGCAATGCTGAAGTGGCTGAACTCAACCACCAATATCGCGGCGTCGACGCACCAACGGATGTCCTTTCCTTTGAATATGTTCCCGACCCTGATTTCCCGGCCCATGACCCCGAATTGGCCGATTATTTAGGCGACATCATCATCGCCTATCCCGTGGCTCAAGCTCAGGCCGAAGCCGGAGGCCATGCGCCTCAGGCCGAAGTCACCCTACTGGCGGTTCACGGCCTGCTCCACCTGATCGGCTTCGATCACGACACGCCGGAGAATAAAGCCGAGATGTGGGCTGCCCAGCAGGCAATTATGGCCCGGTTAGGACTGGCTCACATCCAACCCACCGAAACCTAAAGGACTGGCATGTGCAAAAAATCAACCGCGTTCAGAGCTTCCAATACGCCTTCACTGGCATGTGGTACACCCTCAAAACCCAACGCAACGCCCAAATTCACGTCGGTATCGGCACAATCATCATTATTTTGGGACTCTTTTTGCAGATCAACCTGACCGAGTGGGCCATCATCATCCTAACCTCCGGCTTTGTCATCGCCACCGAGATGCTCAACACGGCCATCGAAGGCGCAATGGATTTTGCCTCGACCGACTACCACCCTCAGATAAAAATTGTCAAAGATGTTGCCGCCGGAGCTGTCTTGGTTTCCGCCATCACCGCAGTCGCAGTGGGGTTGATGATTTTGGGGCCGAAGCTCATAGCTTGGCTGTTGCACCTAATATTGCTAAGATCGCTCTCCTGAGGTGAGAAACCAGGGTTTTAACTTCAGAACTGAAAATATACGTTTGCACCTGAGTTTGATAATTAAAGTCCCGTATGTCATTTCGTAGCCGGAGGCGGAGAAATCCCTCAAACATTTCAAGTCGTGAAGCGTTCGCCGGGAAAAAATGAGCATTGTGGCTTCAAATTGTCCCAACCGGACACCGTTTCAGGCATAATATCATAGGGATTTCTCCGCTGCGCTGCGAAATGACATGAGTTACATCTATTTCCGAACTGAGGTACTTGCGGGAGCTGCTTTTGGCGCAAAATTGATCCAATTGACCGAAAACCCTGGTTTCTTTCCCAGGCTTATCTCAAAATCTCGTAGCAGTACTAAATCCAAATTTAATAATGCCGTCTTATCTCTACAATTACAAAAGCCCAAATCGCAAAGTAAAACCACATAGCCGCTTTTTTATGGCGGCAGGACAATATACAAAGAACGCCGGTCAAACTATAGGGAGCAATATACGGCACAAGCAACGGTGTGGCTACAGCAGCAAGATAACTGTCATCTGATTTCCAAGCTTGCCACAGTAAATATAGTCCATAGGGAATGCCAATAGGAAATGGGCTAAAATTAAACGAGGCGTCAAGAGGAGGAGATACAAAGTTTGTTGGCCGAAAGCCCCATATGGCAAATGCGAGAAGAATGGCAGCTAAAGGAATCAGCAATACCTTCCAATCTCTCTTCGCCCAAATCAACAAAGCGCCTCCCAGTGATTGTGGCTTACTCACCAAAAATAATATTCCCCAGTAAGGACCGAGAACCAACCCTAATAGGGGTAACCAATCTATATTATTCGTGCGAGCAAGATCAAAAAATACAGGGCTTGTAAAAACCAAAGCCATCGCCAGCCAACCACCGTTTAACCGATAGATAGCAAAGGCAATGACGATGATATTTAAGGTAAAATTAATGGCATTGCTTAGATGAAGTGGCAAAACATGGTGCGGTAAAAACAAAACGGTAAACGGCGGATTGAAAAATGAGTCGACGGAATACGGATCAGCAAAGGACAATTGGCTAAATGTTACTCGCCAATCTACACCAAGGGGGTAAAACTTCGTAAGAAGAGCCACCGAGACAATAAGACAAAGGATAACCACTCCGGATTTCCACCAGAAAGCGCTCGTGCCGATAATACTGATAGCTTCTCGTCGTATGTCCTTCGTAGTCACAAAACTCTCCCAAAGTTAAACGATTATAATCACTGGTCCTATATCAATCATATAACAAAGCGGATGATTGTAAAGGCAAAGTTACAAATTTATTTCCCCGTATATTGTGCGTTGCGCAGTTGGGGGTAACCCTGCATTAAATCGTGGTAAAGAAAAATTCAGACAGGATTAACATGATTTACTGAATTATAAGTGATAAAATCGTGATAATCATGTCAATTCTGTCGATTATTTTGTCGATCTTCCGTCGTTCTCACGTTTCCAGGGTTTAACGTTGTGCTACC
>JAGRBZ010000235.1 GCA_020433805.1 Anaerolineae bacterium | reverse complement strand
CGGGGTCGCCCTTCAAACCACACTTTGCATTTGATAGAACTGTGGTGTACCTAACCACGTTTTACTGTTGCTATACCGAAGGAAATGACATCAGAAATTTTTCAGAGTAAAATGACGAGAAATTTTTCTATCCATCTCATCGGTTTCAGAGACGCAAGGCCGCAAGCTGGCGGTGGGATTATTAAAAAGGAGGCAGTATGGCAGAGATAGGAATTATGGTTGAGGGACAAGAAGATATGACCTGGGAGCGATTTTTTCGCCTGGCCGAGGCGGTCGAGGATTTAGGCTTTAGCCACCTCTTTCGATCGGATCACCTGACCGGCATTTTCGGCTACCCGGAGCGGGCGTCGCTGGCGCTGTGGCCCTCGCTGACGGCGCTGGCCATGCGGACGAAGCGCATCCGCTTTGGGCCGATGGTTTGCCCCGTTACCTTTCGCCACCCGGTAATGGTCGCCAAGATGGCGGCTTCGGTCGATCAATTGGCCGGGGGGCGACTTGATTTAGGCATCGGCGCGGGCTGGAATGATATGGAGCACGCGATGTTCGGCATCGACTACCCCCGCTACGGTATCCGGCTAGAGATGCTGGATGAGATGGCGACCGTGATTAAGTTGTTGTGGTCGGGTGAGCCGGTGACGTTTCAAGGTAAATATTATCAACTAAAAGACGCGCAAAACCACCCCGGACCTGCTCAACAGACAATTATTATGGGCGGTAAAGGGGAGAAGACGTTGAAGATTGTGGCCAAACACGCGACCGAGTGGAACTTCTCATATGGTGGGGTCGATGGTTTTAAGGAGAAGTCGCGGGAGTTGGACGAAAATTGTGCCGCTATTGGTCGCGATCCGGCGGAGATACGACGTTCGTTGATGGCTCCGTTTGTAATCGGCACCGATGCGGTTGCGGTACAAAAACGGATCGATGCCCAACTGCACACATTCCCCCATCTGCCTGCCACCCTGGCCGAATGGAACGAGGCCGGCTTCACCGGCGGCACACCCGATAAGGTCGTTGCGCAACTCAAGGCCTTCGAAGCCGCCGGCATCGAGCGCTTTATGTTACAGCATAATGATTTAGAGGATATCGCTTCGCTGGAACTGATGGCGAGAGAGGTGTTGCCGCATTTTTAGGGGCGAAAATATAGTGACTCTTTAAGCTAATGGGGCAAAACTAGTGCGTAGTGCGTATTTCGTATCATAATCATTACGAAATACGCACTACGCACTACGGATAATTGAGATGGTTATTTGTCTGTAACTCTCAATAATGAAGTGATGTTATTGTTGTCCCTATCATCCTGTTCCATAATTTTCTTTTATACTGTTAAAATGGTGCAGGTCGTGCCCGGCGATATGATACGCCGCAGCCCGGACGCTCATAATATGGCCGTTTGAGACCCCGGCGCGAAGGAGTGCAGCGTCGTCAAAACTTCTGAATAACGTAATCGTCGCCTGGCGCACGGCGCTGTACTCTTCCAAGATATCTTCAAGATCGCGCTCGTTGGCTTTGGAGTAAGGAACGTACTCATCCTGCTCGAAGCCGGGCAGTTCGGTGCTGTCGCCTCGGGCAAAGCGCAGGGTACGATAGCTGTAAATACGTTCATCGTCGATGATGTGAACCAGAATTTCTTTGATGGTCCACTCCCCCTCGGCCCAGCGAGTGGTCAGCTTCTCTTTTGGAAACGTGCGAACGAAATCGCACATCGTTTGCAGGTTGTCCTGCAAATGTTCCAACACCAAACCATCATCCGGCAGCAAGCCGATGTACATGATCGTATAAGGGTTGAACTCGCCTTCTTGGGGTTTGGGGATGTGTTTCACCTAAGATGCCTCCAGACTAGAAAATAGTAAGAGTAGAGCCAATATGTAGAAAAAATGTTGAAAACAGGCCAACCATAACCGGCTGGCCTGTTTATGGTATTCAACGCTTAGCCTTTTAGCGGCAGCACTGCGTGCCGTACATCTCGTCCGGCGCTACGGTGAACTCGAAGGCTTTGTTGCCGCTTGAGTCGGTGATGTAATAGCCGCCACCCATGGAATGGGCTTGCCAGGTGTAGGTACCGGGGTCGATGACCAGCGTGTGATAGCTGTATTCTTGATCAGGCGGGTTGGCCGGGACATCGAGATGGTAAGGGCCGATATCTACACTCCAAATTTCGCCGCTGTAGTTTTTAAATACAAACAGCGATTTACCCGGTGGGATGTCAAACTGGGTGTCGCCTTGGCTAACCAGCGCTTCGCGCAGCAGTTGGATGTCTTGCTCGACTTGGGCTTTGTCTTCAGCCTCAGGGTTTAATTGTAAGTAGGTTTCCAACGCCTCAATCGCCTGCTCGAAATCTTGTGGTCCCAGGACATAACTGTAGCCTAAATAGGCATAGACAACATCGAATTCCGGCTCCAAATTGATGACCTCTTGAAACTCAGCGATGGCATCATTGTAGGCTTCTTGTTCATAGTATTGAATGCCTTGTTGAAAATGTGCAACCGCTGCCGATGCTTCCGATGTCGGTGTAGCAGCCGGTGCAGCAGGCGCAGGCGTAGGTGTATCCTCCGCTGTAACGGTATTGGTGGGCAGAGACTCCTCGGTGGGTTCTTCCGTTGGGGTGTCCGTCGGGGCTTCTGGAGCGTCGGTGGGTTCTTCTGTAGGGATGTCGGTCGGCGATTCCGCAGTGTCGGTAGGTTCTTCCGTAGGCGTATCTGTGGGTGGTTCCGGGGTATCTGTCGGCGGTTCCGGAGTGTCGGTCGGGGCGGGAGTATCGGTTGGTTCCGGCGTGGCGGTCGCCGGTTCTACCGTTTCTACCGGCTGTGGTTCATCCGTAACGTCAATATCAACCTCCACAACGGCCTCGGAAGTGTCAGACGTACAGGATGACAATAGCACAAGCAGTGGCAGTACAAAGATCAAGAGAGTGACTCTTGTAAACGTATACATTATGCTTCCTTTTTATGAGTAGATGTATTTAGCTTTGATCATGTTCTGATATGGCATAGTCGAGCAGAAACCTATTTTATACCACTTTCTTTAGTTTGCAATGTCCTATGTCATGGCAGATGGGAAGATGATCGTGGCTTCGTCTGTGCTTGCGTTCTCAGTGTAAGGTCTAAATTCGCCCAGATGACTGCAAAAACTATAATTAGGAGCTATGCAGCCAGCCGTTTCATCCCAAAAAACAAGAGTAAATCGACCTCTCGCCGCTTTAGCAATGGCGCTGTTTCTCTTTCTGTTGGCCGTTTATCTGCTTACCTATACACCCCGCATCAACTCTAGTGATGGGCTGGCGATGTTTTCAACAGCCGAGAGCTTGATTCGCCGGGGGGCGTTAGACATCGAGCAGATTCGCTGGATGGACTTACAGCAAGGAACCTATGGTCTCGACGGGTTGCTCTACTCACGTAAGGGGGTTGGGGTTCCAATCGGGCTGCTGCCGCTGGTGTGGCTGGGGCTGGTGGTGCCGTGGTTTGGCCCGGTTAGCCTGGCGTTGCTGTTTAACGCTCTGGTTACGGCGCTAACCGCCGTATTGCTGTTGGTATACCTGCATCGGCTTGGCTATTCGCTCCAAACCGGTTTGGCTGTAGCCCTGCTTTTTGGCCTGGCGACCCTGGCCTGGACGTATGCCAAATCGCTCTTTAGCGATCCTTTTTCCGGCCTGCTGCTTCTGGCTACTGCCTTGGTTTTATATCAGTTTGGTGATGCGGCGCGGCAAGATGCATCCCCTCGCTGGCGACTTTTCGGCCCGCTAATATTCTATCCCTTTTTGGCCGGTCTTTTTCTAGGGTGGAATGTCGCCACCCGCTATGCCGAAGCGTTATTTCTGCCGGTGTTCGGCTTACTCTTTCTCTTCTACCTGCTTCGAGGCGTCAAACCCAACCGATTTATAGCTCGATTGATGCAGTACTGGCCGTCGCTGGTGGCGTTTATGCTGCCGATTGCTATTATCGGTTTCAGTCTCATTACCTTCAACCTATCGCGTTACGGCGATCCGCTCAACACCGGCTACCTCCCCAACGAGACTTTCAGCGGGGTTCTGCTCGATGGCATTCTCGGCCAACTGATTAGCCCCGGTCGGGGCTTGCTACTATACAGTCCCATTCTCATCCTAAGCCTGGCCGGTATCGTACCCTTAATGCGCCGTTTTCCCGCCGAAGCAATTGCGGCCCTTAGCGTCATCCTGATCCATTTGCTGCTGTACGGCAAGTGGTTCATGTGGCACGGCGGCTACGCCTGGGGGCCACGTTTTATGATCCCGACCTTGCCTTTTTGGGCTATCTTTTTAGCGCCCATCGTTAGTTGCGCTTTAAAGCCTAATTCCACTCCACGCCCCATGTCCCACGTTCTACGCCTGCTTATCCTCGGCCTCGCGTTCATCAGCCTCATTCCCCAAATCCAAACCGTTCTCATCGACTTCTCCGATTTCCAAAACTCGCTCCTCGACACCGCTCTCCCTCTTTTCGCCCGCCAAACGTTTTTCGATGCTCAATATGCCGCTTTATTCTCCGCCTGGCCTTTTATTAAGCTCGACACCCTAGACCTGGCCTGGGCCTGGCACGGACAAATAAACTGGCCTTTGCTCTTGATTCTGACTCTCAACCTTATGCTTGCCACCTTATCATTAATAAAACAGTTCTCCCTAATCTCCCAATCTCCCAATCTCCCAATCCTTCGGCTTCGCTCAGGACAGGTCTCCAATCTCCAATCTCCCAATCTCCCAATCTCCCAATCTCCAATCTCCAATCTCCAATCTCCAATCTCCAATTACTCATTACCCCTCACCCTCCTCACCCTCATCTTCCTCCTCACATCCACCCACTCTCTTCCCCCCGAGCCACTCACCCAATCCGTTACCCGGCTTAACGAATGGGTTCGGCCTACCGACGCCGTCATCACCAACGATCCCGAAATTGCCATGCCGTTTGCCGAGCGCTACCAGGGCCGCGCTCCGGTTTTAGGCTTAAACAACGGCGGCTTTCCCCTGCCGGAGGACGTTACGGGCCGGCTGAATGAGACCATAGCCGATCACCAGCAAATTTGGTGGCTGCCCAACTGGCTCCCGCCCGAAGAAAGCGGCATCGAGCAAACGCTGACCGCAACCGGTTTCAAAACACGCAGCGAGACGTTCGACAATCAACGTCTGCTGCTCTTTGCCTTTCCTGCGCCGGAAACGATGATCGCTACGCCGGTCGATGTGACGTTTGGCGATGTCATCACCTTGCAGCAGGTGATAATGCCAGCGGATATCGTAGCGAGCCACAGCCTGCCGGTTGAACTCCATTGGCAGGCCGCAGCAACACCGGAGCTGGATTATCACGTTTTTATACATCTTGTTAATTCTGGGAGCGCTCCCATAGCCCAATCGGATGGACAGCCGGCCCAATGGTCGCGCCCCACATCAAGCTGGAGTGCCGGTGAGTCGATCATCGACCGGCACGGCTTGTGGCTACCGGAGGCAGAGGCCGGAACGTACACATTGCGTATCGGGCTATACAACCCTCAAGAAGGGCAGCGCTTGCTGCTTGCCAATGGTCAAGACGCGGTTGAATTGGCGGTGGAGATTGAATAGATATGGCTCTTTTAGAACTCACGAGGGTGATAAGCTTGTAAAACGTGATGCGTAAAATGTAATTCCTTTTTTACGCATCACGTTTTACGTTTTATGGTGTTAACCCCACGAAATCCTGTTAAGCCATATCTGTTTTTTCAAGATGAAGCTTGGTCAACAGGAAACGCAATAAATTCGGGTGGAATAGCTTCTACCAGGTAAATGTCGTCTTCCCTGCCGGAAGGCGTACCGAACACGATGCCGGCGGCATGGGCTTCGTCGGCACGAATGCGGAGCAAGGCGGGCTGATAGTCCCGGCGGCGGCCCACCGTTACGGCCATCTCCCAGGTAGTCGACAAATGAACATATTGGCGCTTCATCGCCTGTAGTCCTTCGCGACGAATGCGGTCGAGATTACGGCGGGGTGTGCCGTGATAGAGGGTGGCCGGTGGTTCAACCGGTTGATAGGTAGGGCGGGCCGCCCGGCTGTGGCCGTACCGGGCGCGAATGTTGTCGCCCTGTATCTCAAAGCGCTTTTTGTCTGATACGTCCACGACGTGCCGTACATGCTCGGTCTGAACCCAATGCCACTTGGGCCGGACAGTGATAGAGGTCACGATGGCCTCAAGTGCCACCCATCCATTTTCATCCAAAGTGAGATTAAAGGCACCCGGATTGTGCCGTAGGGCCAAGCTCATCAATTTGCTGAGGCGGATGGCGGTTTGTGCGTTCATCCCAAGTCAGCAATCATCGTCTGGAGTTCGGCATGCTTTTGCTTGATTTTTTGCTGTCTGGTCATTATAGATTGGGCTATTTCGGTGAGTTGGCTTTCGCTGTCACCCAACTGCTTCACATACTGCCCCCGCAGCCGCCCTTCTTCGCCGTCTTGCGATAGTGCCGTCATATTTTTCTGAATTTGCTCTTGGGCTTCGTAAATTTTGCTGCGCTGCTGCTCTTGCTCTTGTATCTCGCGCTGCATCTGTTCAACTTCAGCCCAGGTATCGAGCAAGGCTTTTAATTTTTGATACGTTTTCTGGTCTAAAAACTTGTCTTGAAAGTATTTTTGCAAACTTTGATAATTTAAGCTGTGCAGCTCTTCCCGTCGGCTGATTAACCGTCGTTTTTTGGCAGTAAATTCGGTGGTTTTGCCGGGTGCCGCCTCAACTTTGTAGCGATAAAAGTCGAGCGTGGTTTCGGCCGGTTCGTCTGTTTCAAAGGGCTGGTAGGCGCTGTCACGTGGGCGTTCGATGAGAACCGTTTTGGCCTGCGGCGTTCGGTTATCAACCTGATAAACAGTGCGCTGAATATCAAAAAGTTGTTGTAGCAGATAGCCGTCTTTAATCTGCAAGCTTTGCAACGTTCGCTCCGACAGCGTTTCTTCTTTGATGTGAACGCCCAGTTCGACAGCGTAAGAGATAACGGCCTCAGCCTGATCGGCGCTGAAGGGCAGTACCGCTTCGCCGACGTATTCGCCGTTTTCCAAAACCGTTACCGGCCCATGCTCCAGGGTTAGGCCGGAGCTGTTCTTAAAGCGAATATTAGCCACCGGATGTTTCGCCATTTTAGCTTGATTGTAAATTAAACTTTTGCGACATTTCAACATACTGCTGACAATAGGCACCATCGCCGATTTCCCGCGACCGACCGTAACCGGAGCGCTGATGTTGTATTGAAAAAGCTCGCCCAATGGCTTACCGGCTGCCGCACTTTGCACCGATTGGGCGTGGGCTTGTGGTGAAGGGGCCGGAGCAGAAGCAAGGGTTACACCTCTTGATCGTTTAGCGGATGCCGGCATTGGCGGTGGCATGTCCGCTTCAGCCATCTCTAGCATTGCGTCCATCATAATCGGGCCTGGCGCAACGCGATTTTCATCCTTGACCACGGGACGTTCCGGGGTGTGCGGCGTGTATAAATCGTAAACAAACGAAATAGGCATACCCGCTGTCAGCGATAGCGATATCTCCTCCAAATCTTCCTCCAGCCGATTGTCGAAGATGCCCCAGCCCTGAAGCAGCGTTTCTGCCTCCTGAGTCTTTGCATCCGGCGCATCGACCACCAGCCGATAGCTCACTCGCCAGGTTGGGGCCGGAGCGATGTAAGAGACCTGGAGATCGTGGTCGCCAGGACTGAGTCGGATGGTGATCGAACGGTGCGTTTCTTGACCTAGCGCTGTCTCTAAAAAGAAGCGCAAATCGGCGGCGGCGGTTTCATCGCGCACTGTCACGCCTTCGATGCGGCTGAGTGTCACAACGATGACATTTTCGCTCTGTGCTTGCAAAATCGAGACCAGCGATTTTTGCTGGGCTTTCTCTGTCGCCTCATCGAGACCAATGAGAATGCCTTCAATTTGGCTGCCGTCGCTGACCGTCAGCGATACGGCCCGCCCTCGAATTGCTTGTAGCAGATCGCGCAGGCTGCGGCTATCGCTCAAGATGATCGAGCTGCCGGCCAGGCGTTCGGATCGGCTTTGGGGCGTGTCGTAATCGACGCCGCGAACCTGGCCGCCGCCGTGATCGATGAGGGTCAGGCTTTTGAGGATGTCGTCCATCTCCTCGCGACGGAAGGTGAGCTTAATCGATTCGCCGTCGATAGGGCCGCGCCGCTCAAAATAGCCGACGCCATGTTTGTAGAGAGTCATATGAACGATAGGTAAATCACGCATTACAGTTTCCTTTCATGGTTTCATGATGGACTGCACTTGGGCGATGACGGTCTCAACGGAGGCCATCTGCATCATTTCGCCGTCCTGCTGTGGGCCGCAAACGGTAACGCCCCAACGCCGTAGGGTGTCGAGGCTGGTGTTGAAACGGGGATGTTGGGCCAAATGGGCATTGAGCGACGGCACCACGATCACCGGCCAGCCTGCGCCGATGGCCTCGGCCACCAACGACAGCGGCAGCGTATCGGCGATGCCCTGGCTGATTTTGTTGACGGTGTTAAAGGTGGCCGGCGCAACCAGCGTTAGCCCCGGCTCGCGCTGGCCGGACAGAATGGGATCAAAATAGCTTTCGACCAGCCGGTGGCCGGGCTGTTCGGCCAATCGCCAGGGGCTGATGAGACGGCTGGCCCCTTCGGTCATAAAGGTATAGATGGGCAGTTTGAAGTGGGTCAGTTCGCGAATAAGATCGGGCATAAAGCGGGTGGTGGCCGCGCCCGAAACGACAAGATATATTACCTTGAATGTTGTTTGGTTCATAGCTCAAATAATTGGCGAAGCCAGGTAACAAAGTGCTGTGCCTTTGGAGCGTCGGGGTCCAGATACCGGGCGCGAATTGCTAACCCTAATGGCCGGCCGGGTTCTTTTTGCCAGGCCAGCCATGTGTGGATTTCGGCTTTGCTTTGATTGATCCCAAAGCGCCGATCCGGTTGGGGTATCTCACTTATTACAGTTTGTGCTCTTGTCCACAGGGTATCATTCGTGGGAATCAAAAAGCTGACGAATTTTTCCAAATCGCCGGGCAAAGTGTTATCAGGCATGAGCCAAATTCCAACCTTAACCATACGGTCTAGCCGTTCAGCCTCCAAGATAGTGCCTTCAGGTTGCGGTGTGTCAGGAGCTTGCATCGCAATATCATCAAGCGAGTTCAGCCGATCCCTTAAAGACATCCAGCGGGCTGCCAGGTCATCATCAGCATCGACGATAATGCCTACTCGTTCTAGGTCACTGCGCTGTAGATCGTTGCGCAGACTTGTTAAGAGTTTGGATAGGCTTTCCTTGTTTTCTATGAGGATGACATCTTCAACCTTCTCAAGGCCAAGATGGTGTTTAAGGAGTTGGGCGACCACGTGAAGGTCGTCTCGTCCTTCGACAAGTAAGATATTGGTATTGGTAGCCATTAACGGATCTCTATTTGGTCGCGGGTGACAATTTCCAAATCTTGTTCGGTAAAGATAGTCCCGACCACTTCTCCGGGGCTGTTGAATTTGTTACGAAGACTTATTAAGACGCCCTCTACCTGACGATGAGCCTGAGCCGATTCCTGAAAAGCCTCGATAACATCCCAACTATGGGTTGTGGCAAATAGTTGTACATTTAGTTGTTCGGCCACCTGAAAGAGAAAGTTCCACAACTTGGGTTGGGCCGAGTAATGAATACCGTTTCCAATTTCATCAACAAAGAGAAAACCGTCTTTAACATTGACTAGGGCTAGGGTTAACCCAAAGATACGGTTCATCCCTTCGCCTAAACTACTCAGGAGAATAGGGGTATCGCGTCCCGATAATCTAACTCTGGGAATACGCACACCTTTTTGTGTGTTACTTTCGACCAAACCAACGCTTTTGATGGCCGGTTCAATGATGCGTAGTGCCTCGACTACATCATCTTCTTGAGGCGTTAAGTAAACAGTATCCCAAAGTTGCGCTGTTTGGAATGCATCTAAGCCCATTGTGCCGACGAATATATGGGGGATTTCTTGATTTGGTCTACCGTAGGCAATTTCATTCAGTTTGTAGTCGATAATACCTACTGACTGATCATCAGATATTACCATTATAATTATACTTCTTATACTAGAGCCAGTAATAACTGTATTATGTATGCGTGGTGCTTCGCTTAGAAGACCCAAGGCCTCAGGTGAGAGACCGTTATTAGTAAGTTCTGATATAAGTTTACTTAAATCGGTATCGTCTAAACTTATTCTACCACCCCTGTATTGATATTCGTTACTTAATCGGTCGGCTAGGGACTTGTCTACAACGGTAAGTTCAATAAACAAGTTACGCTTTTCATCTGATATGGATTTGATCTTCAGTGATTTGTTATTTAGACTTGTTAAATCAGGACGCCCATGAAAAAGATGTCTAACGGCAAACGCCTTACTTTCTTGGCTATCCTCGATTGCAAACTCATCCCGAGCCGTTAGAATATCCGTAATAGCTTTTGTCGAGCCTCGACTGGCATAAAGCATAAGTGCTTCCAATAGGCAGGTTTTGCCGACATTGTTTTTACCGACAATCAAATTAACTTGGCCGAGTTTTTTGATCTGGAGATGTTTGAAGGCTCGAAAATTTTTTACTTCCAGGTCACCTATAAAGTGGGACACTGTTTCAATTCTCCTAAAAGTAATATCTTATTATTCGCTCTTGCGGCGGGTGACCCTAATCGACTTGGCGGCTTGATAGCCAAGGTTGTATTCCTCGTCACCATTGCTGAGAGTGAGAGGACCGTTAAAAGGGGCGCGAACGAGCAGGGTGATTTTGGTGCCGGGGTAGATACCCAACTCGCCCAGATAGCGCAGCAGTTCGGGGTCGCGGTCGTCAACCTCAACCACGATCATATTATCGCCGGTTTCCATATCAACCAGGCGATTGCTATCTTGCTCGTGGACATAGCCGGAACGGGTGGGGATGGGTGCACCGTGGGGGTCAAATTTGGGATCGCCCAGTACAGCGGCCATGCGTTCCTCTAAATCTTCGCTGATGACGTGTTCCCACTTTTCGGCTTCTTCGTGAACACGATCCCAGGGAACGCCCAGCGCTTCGGCCAGATAAAGCTCGATCAGGCGGTGGTGGCGAACAATTTCCAAGACCATTTTTTGGCCGGCTAAAGTAAACGTTACCCCCCGGTAAGGTTCGTAAACAACTAAATTTAACTCCGCCAGCTTCTTACACATGTTGGTGACAGACGCCGGCGCAACCTTGAGATATTCGGCCAAAGCCGACGTTGAAACTTGTTTTTCTAATTTGCCAAGCTGAAAAATCGCTTTCAGATAGTCCTCCATGGACTGGCTGATCATCGTTCGATCCACTTAAGCATCCTTTCAATCGGTTAGTTGAATTATGGCAGAGATTGGTTTACTGTAGACAGCCGTGAGGTGATACCACATGACATCTAAAAAACGCATCAAAGATTTGGCCGTCTACTACGCTATCTACTAAATCTGGGTATAGGTACGTTTGAGTGTAGCCTATCTAGAGTGAAGTGTCAAACAAAATTAGATTGACAATCACCATACTCCATGTTATCCTCACGGCAGTCAGTATCTAACACCTTTAATAGGAGATGTACGCAGTGTCCGATAAACCTGTAATCAATTTTACCCGTGGCGTGCCGGCCACGGAATCCTTTCCCGTTGAACAAATGAAAGCTGCCTCCCAAGTTGCGCTCGATAAATACGGCACTACCATTTTGCAATACGGCAAATCTTACGGCTTTGTGCCGCTGCGCGAATGGCTGGCCGAATGGCAAGGGGTCGCTGTTGACCAGGTGCTAACAGCCAACGGTTCGCTGCAAATTGTTGAGTTTCTGTGCTTCCATTTTATTCAACCCGGTGATGTCGTTTTCACCGAAGTTCCCACTTACGACCGAACAATTACCTTGCTGCGGCGACACGGAGCCGAGATCGTCGGCATCCCGCTAGAGCCGGACGGCCCCAATATTGAGGCGCTGGAAGCCGCTCTTGAGCAGCAAGTTCCCAAGTTTTTCTACATCATCCCCGACTTTCAGAATCCGTCCGGGGCAACATGCTCGCTGGAAAAGCGTCAAAAGCTGGTTGAATTAGCGGATAAATACGGCTTCTGGCTGCTGGAAGATGCTCCCTATCGGCCGCTGCGCTATCAGGGCGAAGAGCAACCCTCGCTGTATCAGCTTAATCCCAACCAAACGCTGCATATGCTGTCCTTCAGTAAATTGATCGGCCCAGGCCCGCGCGTCGGGATGATTTTCGGTGAAGCCGATGTGCTGCAAGGGGTGGCCAAAGTAGCCGAAAATACGTACATTACGCCCAGCCTGTTATCGCATGGTATCGTTTACGAATATTGCAATGCGGGTAATTTGCCGGGCCAAATCGCCAGTTTGAAAGAACTGTATGCACCTCGGCTGCAAGCCTGTCTTGATGCCCTGGACAAGTACCTGCCCGATGCCGAACCCACACGTCCGCAAGGCGGTTTCTTCTTATCGCTGACGCTGCCGGAAGGCGTCGCTACCGTAGATGTCATTAAACAGGCTAAAAACTACAACCTCAACCTGGCCGATGGCGGCGCTTTCTTCCCCAACGGCGGCGGCGAGAACTTCCTGCGTCTGCCTTACTGTGCCTTAAGCCCGGCAGAGATCGAAGACGGCGTTCAACGTCTGGCGCAGACGGTCGCCGATGTGCGCGGTTAATCGTTTGGAGTAACCGCATTAGTGGTGAAATGGCTGAAGCCATAACTACAAACTCAATTTGAAGATCAAAAAACGTCCACAGATAAATCCTGCGGACGTTTTTTGTGTATGAAAAAGGTAACTCTCACCCCTATGTCATTTCGAGCGACGAAGGAGCGAGAAACCCCCCAAGATCTCCGTTTGCAACAGCCGCCTAGGGGATTTCTCGGCAA
>JAGRBZ010000234.1:2955-12890 GCA_020433805.1 Anaerolineae bacterium | reverse complement strand
AAAGCGCTCAATACGCATTACGCACTACGCAATAAACAAAGGCTCAAATTATGGCGAAAACTTAGAGACACTAACTATTTCCCTAAATCGAGTAAGTGGGCGTCGCCGGAAACGATATAGGATGCTTTTCCGGCAACTGCGCATTCTATCACACGATCATCATCCGGGTCTTGTTCAACGACCTTTAACACCGATTGTGGGGTAACCACTATCGCTACAACGTTTAAGTGTTCGATAAATTTTTCAATATCGTCAGAGGACAACTTTAAATATTTGCGAACACGAGGATAAGCAAGCGTTTGTTCAAGTTCCGTTATTAATGTCTG
This sequence comes from Anaerolineae bacterium, assembly GCA_020433805.1. GTDB lineage: Bacteria > Chloroflexota > Anaerolineae > 4572-78 > J111 > JAGRBY01. The sequence goes on along the minus strand of JAGRBZ010000234.1, from coordinate 12,564 downwards.
GGAAATGATAACCAGAAACTCACCGGCTTCCCAACGCTGTATGATTTGGGCCGGCGCACCTTTTGGTGAGAGCAGAGTACTAACAATAACGTTTGTATCTAAAACAACGTTCACGGTTTATGAGCGACTGGTCGATTCTCGAATAGCACTAATAGCTTCTGCCGCTATTTCTTCAGCCAGATCAGCATCCAAATCCGCCTGTTTCTGAGTTTGGCGAAATGTATCGAAAAAACTTTCTTTTTGTTGCTTCCACATTTCATAGAGTTCAATTGGAACGAGAACCGCTGCCGCTTTACCATGACGCTGGATGATGAAAGTTTCGCCTTCGCGCTCTACCTGCTCAACAATCGTGTTAAGTTCACTTCGGGCTTGGGTGACTCCAATTGTTTTTTCCATAATGTGTGATGCTCCTACGAAGTAAATCCCCGTTATTAATGAGGAATTTTAGTTTCGCTCAGGATAAAAAGCAAGATAAGTTGTAAAACGTCGAAAAGTTCTGCTTAGCGGCGCGATGTCCGCCGGGTGTTGCGTGGTCGGCTCGTGTTGCGGGTCGGCAGGCCACGATAACTTGGAGCCAAAATTTCAAAGGGGGTACAGCGTCCGACGTCTAAAATCAGCGACTTGAGGCGCGGTTTCATGTCGACGTCTTTGGCCATCGTGATAACGGTCGGGAGGCGGGCGTTGTAGCGATGGTTAAACAACTGGTACAGCTTTTCCTCGGCCCAGGGCGTAGCGCTTTCTGTGCCCAGATCGTCCAAGATGAGCAGTGGGGCTTTGCGCACTTCATCAAAGCGTTTGTCGTAAGGGGTCGGGCTGTTGGGGTTAAAAGCAGCCCGCAGGTGGTCGAGTAAATCCGGCACAACAACAAAGAGCGCCGGTTCACCGCGCATCGTGACTTCGTTGGCGATGGCCGCCGCTAAATGGGTTTTGCCGCAGCCGTAGGTGCCGGAGAAGGCGATCCAATCGCGGGGTTGGGCGGCAAAGTTGCGGGCAAAGGTAAAGGCCCGTTTGAGATTTTCGGCCTTTTCGCGGTCAAGTTCGTGCTCACGTGGATCAAAGGAGTCGAAGGTTTGATCGGTGTGCAGCGTTAGGCTGGACAATTCGGATACACCCTGAGCAACACCGCTCTGCCGGAAATCGGGAGCCAAGATAGTGATGATGCGCGACAGATCGGGATCGATTAGCCGCGAGCGAATGCGACGGTCGAGTTCTTCCAGTTCGTGGTTAGAGGTGACTACGGTGGGCAGTTGGGCATTATAGCGATAGTTGAAGATTTGAAACAGCTTCTCTTGCGCCCACTGCGTTGAACTATGCGCGCCCAGATCGTCCAAAATCAACAGCGAGGACGTCCGAATTTCTTCGAAACGCTGATCGTAGGTGGTCGGGCTGCTGGGGCTGAAGGCCGAGCGCAGGTGATCGAGCAAGTCCGGTGTAACCACAAACAGCGCCGGTTCGCCTTGCGCGATGACTTCGTTGGCGATAGCCGCAACCAGATGCGTTTTGCCGCAGCCATAGCCACCGAGCAACACTAGCCAGCCTTCGGGGTGTTTGGCAAAGTCGTAAGCCGACTCATAGGCCATCCGCAGCGTGCGCCGCCGATTTTCAGTCAGACCGATACCGTCAGGCATGAAGGCATCAAAAGTGAATCGACTCATCATCTCCAAGTTGCTGATGCGCCGCAGTTTGCTCAGGCGCTTCGTTTCTTGCTCGCGCAGCCGGCAGCGGCAGGGAATTAACTTGCCAAAGTCGGGGTGTCCGACCGGCACATCCTGGCGCAAGTAGCCGATTCCGCCACAGATAGGACACAGCCACTCTTGCTCTTCTGCTGCCGATTTATCGCCGTTGGGTTGAGCCGCCTCGTCTTCTGACGGCGTGTTATGCGGTTGGTTGAGAATATCTTCAAGGCGTTTCAATGTTGAATCAGCTCTTTAAATTCTTCGTCGGTGTACCACGATTTTGTGGTGGTCTCTTGTTTCGACTCGCCGGTTTCTTCGCGACCGGAGGTGGCCCAGCGTTCTAATATAGCGCGGATATAGCTCCACTTACGTACATTGTTTTCTACGGCAATCTTGAAGGCATCTTCGATCCACTCTTGGCGATAGTTGATCTCGGCATCCTTGAGTTCATCGGCCAAAATCGGTGAAATTAAACCGATATTGTCTTCGTAGAGTTCGAAGATGTTGGGCCGTTTCGTCGGCGGTGCAATTTCCAAGTCGCTAACCGCGACCACACCAATTTCGCCTTCTTCGATTTTTGCCCGGGCCATCCGGCCCCGTTCACTGTTGAGAAAGTAGAGGTCGTGGATGCCATCGTCATTTTCAATTTCAACGTGCAGCAGCGTTCCGCGCTCAACGGATCGAAGCAGACCCTGCGTGAGAGCACGCTCCACATCGTCATCGATCAATGCCAGACTTTCTACCAGAGTCTCGTCGGCTAAAAGTTCGTTTTTGGCAATGGCCTGTTTGGCTTGCCGATAATGCACCCATAGAAAGTGCAGCGTTACTTTTAGCTCAACCAGGCTGTCAATTTGCGGCAGCAGGCGGGCGAAAAACAAGTCCGGTACGGCGGTGAATTTTAACTCGCCTGCGGGAAATCCTTTAAATTGCTCCATCGCTTAATAATCCAGGGCTTGCGTTTTTACTTCCAAATCAACAAACTGGGCCAAATGCTTTTTGAAGTATACGGAGAAGACGCCGGTTGGGCCAGAGCGGTGCTTGCTGACAATAATTTCGGCGATATTGGGGAATTCGGTGTCGGGGTTGTAGACATCGTCACGGTAAATAAAGAGCACTACATCAGCATCCTGCTCGATCGAACCGGATTCCCGCAAGTCCGACAGCATCGGTCGCTTGTCGGCCCGCGATTCGACCTGGCGCGAAAGCTGGCTCAAAGCCAAAACAGGGACGTTCAGCTCACGGGCCAATCCCTTAATCGAGCGCGAGATAAAACTGATCTCCTGCTGACGGTTTTCGTTGCGAGAGCCACCGCTCATCAGTTGCAGGTAGTCGACGATGATCATATCCAGGCCGTGTTCGGCATGCAGTCGTCGGGCTTTAGAGCGCAGTTCCAGGGCTGAGATGGCCGGCGTATCATCAATAAAAATCGATGTTTCCGACAGCAGCCGGATGGCCTGATAAAAGGTCGGCCACTCATCGGCTTTAATGTTGCCCAGGCGTAGTCGCTGGCTGTCGATGCCGGTTTCGGCGGAGACCAACCGCTGTACCAACTGTTCGTCGCTCATCTCCAGGCTGAAAACCGCCACCCGCTTCTGCCACTGTCGCGCCGATTGCAGCGCGATGCTCAACGCCAAGCTGGTCTTGCCCATCCCCGGTCGTCCGGCCATTACAATCATATCCGAGCGTTGAAGGCCACCCAACAGCTTGTCCAAATCGGCCAGGCCGGTCGGAATGCCGATGACTTCGCCCTGGTGCTGGTTCAAGTACTCGACCCGATCATAAAACGACTCCAACACCTGGCGAATGGGCTTGAGGTCGCGGTCGATACGCCGTTCAGAGATAGCGAAAATAATCTCTTCGGCCCGGTCAACCACCTCATCAGCATCTTCAGAGTCTTGATAAGCCAGTTGGGCGATTTTGCTGGCGGCATCGATCAGCCGTCGCAAAACCGCTGTTCGCTCCACAATGCGGGCATAATATTCAACGTGAATGGATGTTGGTGTCGCGTTAATTAAGCCGGTCAGATAAGCAGATCCACCCACATCGGCCAGTTGGTTGCGCCGTTCGAGTTCATCCGATAATGTAACCAAATCGGAGGGTTGGCGGCGTTCGTGTAGATCAAGAATCGACTCGTAGACCCAGCCGTGGCGCTGCACATAAAAATCACCCGGACTCAAAAATGTAGAGATACGCAAAATTGCGTCCGGATCGATCAAGAGAGAGCCTAAAATAGCTTCTTCAGCCTCGATATTATGCGGCTGTAACTTGTCAGGAAGTGCGTTTGATGATTTGTCGGTCATAGTTACTCACTAGAACTTATGTTCTAGTATGAATGATAACACGTGCGCGAAGGTTCGTCAAGAACAGAACCAAGTCGAACGTCACGCGCACGTGATTATAGTCAATTTAATTTTCGTAGGATATCGTGTAAACAGGTGTCTTCTTGTGAGGCAGGTAAAGAATAGGCAAGACAAATAAAAGGCAGCCTGAATTAAAAGTTGGGACTGCTTATTAACAGCCCAAAAATGTCAAAGACGCTGAAAAACTAATTTTTGCCTAGATCGTCCAGGTCAAGCTCGTCGATGAAGTCGCTGAATGCCGACAACTTCTCTTGTTCTTCAGCCGATACTGGAGTGTTGTCATCCTCTTTGGCTGTAAAAGCCAGTTCAGCCCCTTCAATATCGGTTTCCGGTACAATTGAAGCCATCTCCATGACTTCTTCAGCCACAAAGAGAGGTGCGTTCACGCGAACTGCCAAAGCAATGGCATCGCTGGGACGGGAGTCGATTTCTACGCTTTTACCGTTAACGTCCATAACGATGCGAGCGTAAAAGGTGTCATTTTTCAATTCTGTGACCGTCACGTGGGAAATTTTGGCTCCCATTTTATCGATTACGCCCTTGAGCAAATCGTGGGTTAAGGGGCGCGCTACCTCAACACCCTGCAACTGCAAGGTAATGGCATCGGCTTCAAATGGTCCGATCCAGATGGGCAGGTAGCGATCTGAGTCAATTTCTTTGAGCACCACAACGCGATGCTGCGACATTAAACTCACCCGTATACTGTCAATATTTACTTCGATCAACCCCGGCCTCCTTAGGTTTTAGTATTACGTATTATGCCAATGGATTTTTCGGATTATACCACATCCCAAAATTGCATACAAGTAGAATTTAGTTAGTAAATTCTTATAGAGTTATAATTTAAGCTATGAATTTCAAGATTTTAAAGTTGCTATGTTTCGTTTTTCTCTTTGTTGCTTTCGGCTGTAGTCAAGGCCAGAACCTCGATCCGAAAACAGCGCAGACGATGCTGACCCAATCGTGGTCGATTCCCCATCACGCCGTTTGGGAAGTCGAGTGGTCGGCTGTACCACTTTCCGCCCCACTAGTCGTTGAAATCTGGCGATCCGGCCCGCGCCATCGCTTTGAAATTTTAGAAGCTCCGGCAGCCGACCTGGTAGGTCAGGTTTTCGTATTCAATGGCGATCAGGGCTGGCAATACAATCGGTTTGATCCGGCTGCGTCACTGACACCAGACGTAACCGCTTTTTCGCCCATAACCGACGCTTTCGCTACGATTGACCAACTCCTTGCTATGTCTCCTCAAACCGCCACACTAACGGCTGAATACATAAACTCCGAACCGGCTCAAAAAATCACCCTAAACTTTGCTAACGGTGACAGTTTGGCCCTGTGGCGTCAAGTAGAAACAGAATTGCCGATACAAATTCAGTTTGTCACCAATGGTCAAAAAGGAGTGCTAAAATCGCGCCAAATAACAACGTTCGAGAATGACTCGCAACTGTCACTATTTAGTGTAGGGGATTGGATAGAAAACGTCAAGTAACTGAGGTTACTTAACATCTTGCCCCTCACCGTTGCGTGAGTATAATAATGTGTCAATTATTTGTATTTTTTGCGATGTTTGTATCACATACATATCAACCATAAAAGACTATCGAGTACGGCTTTTGCGTGTTGCCATCAATGCCTGGTTTTGGAATAATCCGTCGGTAGGAAGCGGACAATACTTAAAATATCTAATCCCGGCCCTGTTGCAGGCTGATAGTGCGTTAGAGATTATTCTCATTTCGCCTGAGCCGTTCGATCCGCCACCGGCAGCCGATGAGAGACTACAGGCCATTGTCGCGCCGCCTCCGTTGGCAAGTCCGAAGTCGAATTTGGCTAAAGTTTGGTTTGAGCAGGTGACGTTTCCAAAACTGTGCCGGAAACTACGAATCGATGTGGCGCACGTGCCTTACTTCGGTTCGCCGTTTTCGACGTCCGTACCCACTATCGTCACCATTCACGATCTCATCCCGATGATTTTGCCCGAGTACCGGGGCGATGCTCGTGTCCGGCTATACACTCGATTAGTGGCGATGGCTGCCCAACGTGCGTCCTTAGTTCTAGCTGACTCTCAGTCCTCAAAGTACGATATTTTGCGCCACCTGAAACTACCGGACGAGCAGGTTCGCGTCGTCTATCTGGCCCCGGCTCCACATTACCACCCGGCCAAAACATGCCGAGAGGTTGGTGAACTGAAAGCCACGTACGGGCTTCCGGCTGATTTCATTCTTTATTTGGGCGGATACGATGTCCGCAAAAATGTCAACGCCTTGCTCCGGGCTTACGCACAAATTGACAAATCGTTGCGAGAGCAATATCCGCTGGTCTTAGTTGGCAAACTGCCGCGCCAGGCATCGATTCTTTTTCCCGATCCGGTCGAATTAGTGCGTCAGTTAAAGCTTGAAAACAGCGTCATTACGCCGGGTTGGATTGCCGAGGAAGATTTACCACTGTTGTATGCTGCGGCTCAACTCTTTATCTATCCGTCGCGCTATGAAGGGTTTGGCCTACCGGTGCTGGAAGCGATGGCTTGCGGAACACCAGTTATCACATCGAATGCTTCCTCACTACCGGAGTTAGCCGGTTCGGCAGCACTGCAACCCGATCCAACAGACATCAATCAGCTCACCGAGGCGATAGAGCGCTTATGTGGCCAAGAATCGACCCGGCGCGAACTGACTCTTCGCGGCTTCGATCAGGTTAAAAAATTTACCTGGCACAATACGGCAACCCAGACCTTGCAAGCCTATCGCCATGGGGTTAAGATGAAGTCTTAGACGCTCACTGCGTATAACAGTACAAACACGTACCGGATACCCGGATTTTTTCATGAAAGTTCTTATGCTGTCCAAAGCCTGCATTGTGGGGGCCTATCAAAAAAAGCTGGAAGAAATGGCGGCTATCGACGGTGTCGAGTTGACCGTTGTGGTTCCCCCTTCCTGGGATGATCCGCGCGGTCCAACGCGCCTTGAGAAGCTCTATACCAAAGGCTATAACCTCATCGTGACCGATATTGCTTTCAACGGTAACTACCACCTTCATTTTTATCCTAAATTGCGCCGAATTGTGCGCGAGGTCAAGCCGGATATTTTTCACATTGATGAAGAGCCGTACAACCTTTCCACATTTCAAGCAATGCGATTGGCGCAGTCGGTTCAAGCCCGCACGGTTGTTTTCACCTGGCAAAATTTGCTGCGAAGGTATCCCCCTCCTTTTCGATGGATGGAGCAATACGTTCTTAATCGCGCTGATGGTTTGTTAGTTGGCAACAGCGAAGCCGGTCAGGTCTGGCGCAATAAGGGCTATCAAGGGCTGATTCGCCACATCCCCCAATTTGGCGTTGATCCGGCTATCTACTACCGGCGACAGCGCGTAACTAAGAAAAGTAAAATGAGCGTCTTCAAACAGCGCGTAGCCCGACGACCTACCCAGCCGGCCTTGGTCATCGGCTATGCCGGTCGATTGGTTGAAGAAAAAGGATTGGAGATTCTCTTTTTAGCAGCCAGTAAATTGGTTGGTCCCTGGAGCCTACAAGTATTAGGCGACGGCCCGGACCGCAAGCGATTTGAGCAGATGGTTCAGTGGCTGGGTATCTCGCCGCGCGTGACTTTTGATCACAAATTACCGTCGACTCATCTACCTCACTATTTTAGCGGCTTAGATGTGTTGGTTTTGCCTTCGCTCTCGCGACCCAATTGGAAAGAGCAGTTCGGCCGCGTTTTGATTGAAGCCATGGCCTGCGGGGTGATTACCGTGGGCGCTAAATCCGGCGCAATCCCGGAGGTTATCGGCGATGCGGGACTAACTTTCGCCGAAGGCAGCGTGGAGGAATTGCAAGAATGTTTGCAAAATCTGCTCGATGAAGTCTCGTTGCGGGAGTCGTTGCGACAAAAAGGGCGACGGCGTATTGAAGAACATTATACCCAGGCCGCTATCGCCAAAAATACGGTTGATGTTTATCATCAGATTTTGGATACCAGCCAACCGGTGTCAATTGGCGAAAGTTTGCCGAGTACTTAATCTGGAGATTAGAGACCGGAGACTGGAGACTGACTCAATCTCTAATCTCCAGTCTCTAATCTCCAATTTTTGACGGGCAAGGAGATGCGCTTTACGTTCCCTAATCCCCGTACTTCGCCTGTTCGCGCAATTGTCGCTTTTGCTCCTGCGCGGCTTGTATTTCTTTACGACCAATAACCGGCGGCTTTGAAGGCGTGCTCTCCTCGACAATTTCTCTTCCCACCGCCCCATCGCCGGAACGAACCGCCGCAGCCGACATTATCCGCTGCACTTCGACGCTTTCGCAATGAGGGCATTCAATTTCATCCGGGACACGACTAATAGATAAAAACAACTTATCGAACCGTTCTCCGCATTGATCACAAACATATTCGTAAATAGGCATAGCTTTCTCACCCTTATTCACTGATTTTCTACTTCATCTGCTTCAATAGTAACACAATCTCGTCCTCTCTCCCAAATTTCGATTTTGTGCGGTATTGATTCCGCATTTTCTTAAAAAGGTTTGCCAAATCCTCTCTAACCCACTATAATTTAAATCTATTCTACATTCTCTATTCATCATTCACCATTCATCACGCCTCCGTAGCTCAGTTGGCCAGAGCAACCGCCTTGTAAGCGGTCGGTCGACGGTTCGAATCCGTCCGGAGGCTTTCCCCTATATAAAACTTATGCGGAAAGTAAAAAGAGCGGCTTTTTTTGCCGCTCTTTTTTATTGCGAAGAATTGCCCTGTGATTGGTCATCTTATCAAATCATGGTACACTCGGATCCATAATTTTGCTGTAAAAAAAGTGACATAAATTGGAATATCTCACTTGCACATGCCCCCATTGCCGTAAAGACCAACAGCAATGGAGCAAGTGGTGTTGAATTGATATAACCATCATACATTGAGAGGAGATCCAAAGATGAAATCGCTGTACACAGTATTGTTGATCATCATTCTGGCCGCAGCTTTGACCGGCTGCGGAGCCACATCAGAACCCGCTGTCCCCGCCGAAGAGCCACCCGCAGAAGAAGTCGCTGCCGAAGCAACCGAAGAAGTCGAGGCCGAACCCACCGTCGAGGAAGAAGCCGAAGCTGAAGAACCCGCAGCCGAGACCGGCTCCTCTGCCGAAGGCCTCACCTGCGACGAGCCAATCCAAGTTGGCCTGATAAGTGACCTAACCGGCGCACTCTCCATCTACGGCACGATGACCGAACGCAGCTTCCTGCTCGGTATGGAGTACGCCACCGGCGTTGCCCCCGATGCAGAAAACACCTTTGACCTGGGCGGCTGCCAACTTCAAGTCATTGTCGGCGACGACCAGAGCGACCCTGAAAATACGGCCACCGTCGCCCGCGAGATGGTCGAGGTCAACGGCGTCGACATCCTGGTTGGCACGGTTAGCTCCGGCGCAACCGCCACGCTACAAGAGGTGGCTCGCGAGAACAATATTGTGCACATCGCCGCCCCGGCTGCCGCCAACGACATCACCGGCGTCAATTTCGATGAGCACACCTTTCGTACCAGCCGCAACAACTACCAGGATGCGGTCAACCTGTGCGAGTATCTGACCAC
>JAGRBZ010000234.1:0-2945 GCA_020433805.1 Anaerolineae bacterium | reverse complement strand
AGATTGCCCCGGACTACTCCTTTGGTTGGGGCGGTGCCGAAGCCTTCCGCGATGCTTGCTCCACCTTCGGCGGCGAGTTCGTGGCCGACGACATCTTCGCCCCGCTCGATACCACCGAATTCACGCCTTATATGGAACAAATCCTCGACTCAGGAGCCGAAGCCTGGCTGGTAACCTGGGCCGGCGGCGGCTTTATTCCCATGATGCAGTCCGCTCAAGAGTTGGGCGTAACCGATGAGATGGGGCTGGGCGCGTCCTTCATCGACAACGCCTCCCTCCCGGCCTTTTTTGGCAACAATGTTGGCCTCACCAGCGGTATCCTGTACCACTACACCGCCCCCGACAATCCCATCAACGATTGGCTGACCGAGCAGACCATCGCCCGCCATGGCACGCCGCCCGATCTGTTTGATGCCGATGGTATGAACGCCGCCTTGTTAGTCGTCGAGGCACTCAACCAAACCGGCGGCGATGCCTCCGCTGAAGCCCTCATCCCGGCGATGGAAGGGCTGGAGTTCGAAGGCCCCAAAGGCACCATCACCATTCGGGCTGAAGACCACGTCGCCATCCAGGATATGTACATCGTCAAGCTGCTCAACGTCGATGACCCCGACTTCAAATATTTCGAGCTAGTCACCACCACGCGGCCCGACGTCCCCTGCCTCCTGCCCGAAGACAAGCAGGACCGCTGCGGCGACCTACCGGTTGGCAGTTTGGGTGGCAGCGAATAGAGTTCATAGAGTTTATAGAGTTCGTAGAGTTTGTAGAGTTGGCCATTCCGGTGGGAAGTAGGGCTTAGGGAGCAAGGAGTCTTAGGGTTTTACCCCCTTAATCCCTACTACCTACCCCCTACCCCCGGATTGGTCATCCAACATCGAGCTAAACCATGACCACAGACATCATTCTAGAAACGCAGCAACTGCGCCGAGAGTTTGGGGCGCTGGTCGCGGTGGACAACGTCAGCGTCAAGATCCGGGCGCACACCTTCCACTCGATCATCGGCCCCAACGGCGCGGGCAAAACAACCTTCTTCAACCTGCTGAGCGGTAATCTCAAGCCGACCAGCGGGCGTGTCCTGTTCAAGGGGCGCGACATCACCCATCTGCCGCTGCACCGTACTGCTCATCTGGGCATCGGTCGCTCGTTTCAGATTACCAACATCTTTCCCAACCTGACCGTGTTGGAAAATATCCGGCTGGCGGCCCAGGCACTCGGCCGCGACAACTTTCACTTCTGGCGTCGCGCCCACCACTTTCGCCGCTACGAGGAGCGAGCGGCGGCAGTGCTGGAGCAGGTGGGGCTGGCCAAACGCGCCGACACCCCGGCCCGCACCCTGCCCCACGGCGACCAGCGCAAACTGGAGTTGGGCATGCTGCTGGCCCCCGACCCCGAAGTACTGCTGCTCGACGAGCCAACCGCCGGCATGGCCACCGAGCAAGTCCCGGAACTGATCGATCTCATCCAATCCTTTCAAGCCGCCGGCAACAAGACGGTCCTACTCGTCGAACACAACATGAACGTCGTCATGAGTGTGTCCGACGTCATTACCGTCATGCACTACGGCCAAGTCCTGGCCGAAGGCACACCGTCCGACGTCACCGCCAACGAAGTCGTCCAAGAAGCCTATCTGGGGACGTTGTATGGAGATGTGGCGGCGGAAAAGTAAAGAGCAGACAATGAACCGATTGCCTCAGTCCCTTGAAAAGACACGTGGTGCGTATTGCGTAGTGCGTAGCGGAAAGATAAATGTAATACGCACTACGCAATACGCACTATGTCAGGCAGTTACCCTTCCATCCAAAGACCCAGCCCAGGCCCGACCACTATGACCAACCTACTCGAAATCCACAACATCCATACCTTCATCGGCCAGTTCCACATCCTGGAAGAGGTCAGCCTGGCGGTGCCGCAGGGGAGTATCACCGCGCTGTTGGGACGCAATGGCGCCGGCAAAACGACAACACTCAAGTCGATTATGGGGCTGACCCCGCCGCGTGAGGGCCAGGTTGTCTTCGAGGGCCAGGCCATCCAGGGCCGCCGCAGCTTCGAGATCGCCGCATTGGGCATCGGCTTTGTGCCCGAACACCGGGCCATCTTCCGCGACCTAAGCGTCGCCGAAAACCTGCGCATTGCCGAGCGCCGCAAAGGCGACCTGCGCCGCAAGGAGGCGTTCATCTTCAGCCTCTTCCCCGACTTGAAGCGGCTGATTCACCTGCCCGGCACCAATCTGTCCGGCGGGCAGCAGCAGATGCTGGCCATCGCCCGCGCCCTGGTGCCGGATAACAAACTGCTGCTCATCGACGAGCCGAGCGAAGGGCTGGCCCCGGTCATCATCGAGCATATGATGGACGCCATCCGCCAGCTATCCAAAGAGATGACCATCCTGCTGGTCGAGCAGAACTTCATCGTCGCCAGCCAACTGGCCGAACGCTACGTTATCATCGAAGAAGGCCGCTCCGTCAAGCAGGGCCTCATGGCCGACCTGGCCAATGACCCGGCGACTATCAAGCGTTATTTGGGGGCGGCGTGACGCTGCGACATAGTAGAAACTTTACATCAGAGGAAGGTAATTGGTAAATAGTAAATGGTAATTGCTGTCTATTGTCAAGTCCTGAAATAAGTTTACAGGAGAAAGACTAATTACGAGAAAAATAATTGACATAAAGATGATAAGGTTTCTGATAATCTAAGGCAAGATGAGGACGTTCGTGATTGTACAAGTAGACGGCTTGGGCAACGGCACATTGAGCCTGAGCCAAATCAACAAAGGTTTCATCCAGGCCATATTCCAATTTGAGAATGCCATTGAGGCGTTCAGCGACAGCGTTGTCGTAACAATTGCCGACCTCGCCCATGGAGGAGCGAATGTGATGGCGTCTGAGCAGAGCACGATAAGGGCCACTGGTATACTGGACGCCGTGGTCGCTGTGGTGGATCAAGCCGGC
>JAGRBZ010000233.1 GCA_020433805.1 Anaerolineae bacterium | reverse complement strand
CCTGCCCCCACTGCGGCGAGCGACCGGTTCAGGAGTTTGTGTATGGCGAAATTCCGGTGGTGCCGGATACCATCACCGACCCGGACGCGCGTGATTTGGATCGGGCGTTTATGCGGGCGAACCCGGAGGGCGTTCAGGAAGAAGCGTGGTTCCACGTCTACGGCTGTCGGCGCTGGCTGCGGCTGAGTCGCGATACGCGGACGGATGCGGTTATCGAACCGCAGTAAGCAAGAGACGCTGTTAGAGAGCAGTGAACCGTTGGCCTATATTGAATGAATGTGTCAAAGGGTGTAGTAAGGAATGGGAAAAGAAATAACATCCGCATTTTAAGGCATGTCATTTCCTAGCCGAAGGCGGAGAAATCCCTGTGATGGCTGTTAGTAGAGCGACGCCGTAGGGATTTCTCGCTATTCGCTCGAAATGACCTGCCGAAGTTATTTGTTTTTCAACCCTAAGGGTTGAAGCGCTTGGCGAGATCACGCAGTTGGTTAAAGCTTATCGGCTTGAGCAGGACCAAGTCGGCATCGTCGGAAATGCTTTTGGCCAGAAGCGCATCGGCTGTGGCCAGGATAACGCGCGTCTTTTGCAAACGCGCGTCGCTGCGGATGCGCTGGAGAATCTCTTTGCCGGAGTGGTGGGGCAGGTGTAAATCTAACACGACCATAGCCGGTATGGTTTCGGCCAGACGATTGATGGCTTGTTGGCCGTCGGTGATGACCTCGGTTTCGTAATCGGCCATGCGCAGTGCTTGTGAGAAGATAATGGATTGCTTTTTGTCGTCCTCAATGACTAGGGCTATGGGTTTGTTGGTTGTGTTGTCTGCCATTGTATTGCTCCTGGTTTACTTGTAAGGGTAGATAGATTGTGAACCTACTGCCAACGCCGACTTCGCTGTCTAGCGTAATATGGCCTCCCATAATAATGGTGAGTTGTTTAACAATCGAGAGACCCAACCCCGAACCCCCATGTTCGCGGGTCACGGTGCCGTCAACCTGGCGGAAGGCTTCAAAGATATATTCTTCGGCTTCAGCGGGAATGCCTGGTCCGGTATCTGATACTTGAATAGCCCACTCGTTCTCGGTAGGACAGAAAATACGAATACGAATCTCGCCCTGTTCGGTGAACTTGATAGCGTTGCCCACTAAGTTAGAAACCATCTGGCGTAACCAGTCGATGTCGCCGACTAAGGTTTTAGGCACATCCTCTGTCACCTCACTTTGTAGAGCCAATCCCTTTGTTTGCGCCAGAGGACCAAATAGCGACTTTGTATCGGTGACAAGGCTCCTGGCTTTGAACGGAGCCAGCTTTAAGGCGACGCCGCCAGACTCGATGCGGGCCTGGTTCAAAAGGTTGTTGATGAATGACAGCAGTTGGCTGGTGCTATCGATAATTTCGCCAATGGCCCCAAGCTGTTCCTCGGTTAAGTCGCCGAACACACCGGCTTGCAGCATTTCCGAAAAGCCTAAGATACCGCCCAGCGGTGTCCGTAGATCGTGGCTGACGTTGGCCAGCAGTTGGGTTTTTAAGCGCGACGCTTCAAGAGCCTGATCACGCGCCATCTCTAGGGCTTCTTCCGCCTTTTTTCGATCCGTTATATCCGTTGCAACACCAAGTACTTGGCTAACATTGCCGTTTTTATCAAAAATAGGGCGCTTGATGGTTTTGCGCCAGGCTTCTTCCCCTCTTATTGTAACAACTTTCTCTTCATCATGTCTTAGTTCTTGGCCGGTATTGATAACTTGCAACTCATCGCGTCTATACTTTTCAACCAATTCTCTGTTAGGATTAAGCTCTTGATCCGTTTTTCCAAGTAGTTTCTCTAGTGAGGTGCGATAGGCGTCGGTGAACGCCTTATTGGCCAGTACATAACGCCCCTCCGCATCTTTAGCAAAAATAAAGTGGGGGTTGATGTCGATGACTTGCTGGAGAAATTCACGCTGTTGCTTTAAAGTTTCCTCGCGATCGTGAAGCTGCTTAACCATAGTATTAAAAGCCTGAGCCACTTGACCAACCTCATTCTTGATGGTCAAATCGATTTGATGTGTCAGGTCTCCTCGACCAATCTGAACCGCGCCGGTGCGTAAGCGCTCCATCGGCTTTATAATCAACTGCCCTAAAAAGCGACCGGTAACGAGCATTACCACGATGCCGCAAATTACGAGGCCGCCACCTAACAAAAATAGTGCTGTTTGACTGGTGGCAAATACTTCCGCCGTAGGAACTTCGGTGACAACAACCCAAGCCGTACCTTCTACCGGCCGATTTACACCCACGACCTCTATGTTCGCAAAATTGAAATAGGTGTGGGTACTTTGCTCATCTGAAGCATTTATAATTGCTTCTAACTCCGGACGGTCACGCAGATTGGTTCGGTCAAGGGCAATATTGACATTGGTGTGAGCTACAATTTGCCCCTCTTGATTGACAATGTAAGCCTGTCCGGTTTCCCCAAACGTGAGATCGGCCACCACATCCCATAAAACATTCATCAGGAGACGAGCGGCAACAACGCCCCCGTCAGGAGCCGGTACCGAAATGATGAGGTAAGGCCGGCTGGTTGCTGAAATTTCGACACTGCCTAAATATAGCTCTCCGTGTGCGCCTTTCTGGAACCAGACCGATTGTGGAATGGTAAATTGGTTGGCAATGATGGGAGCATCTTTATAGGCTCCGCTAATAACCTGGCCGCGGTCATCCAGGCGAACAATTTCTAGGAGAGCCGAATTTTGCTCTAGTAGTTGATTAAGGAGATCGGGTTGGGTGGCCAAGATTTCGGCGTCGAGCAGCCCGACGGCATTTAAGCTGCTGATTGTTCGCCTCATAAAGGAGGATACAACCTCGGCAGCGTAGTGGGCTGCTTCATCCTGGCGTTGGCGCCAGGTACGCTGCTCGGTATCGAGGATAAAGGTGTAGACGCCAATACCGATAATAAGAAGCGTGGCTAACAAGATGCCACCCAGCAGTACAAGCAGACGCCAACGCAAACTGTGGCGGCGCCTAAGAGCGAAGGATGGGAGAGGACGGGTTTTAACGTTTGATTTATTAAGGGACGACATTGGCTATACTTGAATCTGGTAAAAAAGGTCTGATATAAGTGAAACGCTTCTAACTATTTTATCAAAAAATGCGGTTACTTACCAGATGGGTTAACAGAAGTGCCTTGGTGAACCTGGGTTTTGTACTGAGAATGCGCATTGCGTAGATAGCGGACCAAAACCTGGATGATTTTTCGGGCAATGGTGCTGTGGTCATCTAATAGTTCTAAAAAAGCCTCCTGATCAAGACGGAACAGGCGAGAGTCCTCCAGGGCGGTTACGGTAGCCACCCTGGGGCCGGGGTCTAGAAGGGAAAACTCACCAAATACTTCGCTCTCGCTAAGGGTGCTGATAATGTGTGTTTCGTTATGCACCTTCACCTCGCCATCAGCAATAATGTAGAGAGAACTGCCTAAATCCCCTTTCTTGATGATGACGTCGCCCGCCTTGATCTCAATTTCTTCTAAGACAGCGGCTACTTCAGCCAAAATTTCTTCCGGGGTTTCGGAGAAGATTCCCACGGTTTTCAATAAAATGATTTTTTCAACTATCGAACGCATTTTCTTCTCTTGGTTCGGTGTACTCTTATTATAATAGGCATATTTTCTATCATATCTGTTTTTAATAATTTGACTATATTGAGACGGGTCTAATTGGCGTAAGGTAGAAAGGGCTGTTTTGCGAACCAGACTGTCGGAGTTGCGAGTGGCATCGGCTACGCTTGGTGTTAAATCGGTGAGGTTTAGTTTGGTGATTGTATAAAGGGCTGCTGCTTTGGTCCACGGAGTAAGCTGCGCCTCGGAGGCGGTAATAATATTTTCAAGATAGTACTGTTGATCTTGCGTAAGCTGGGGAACCAAGTGTTGAAGTTGGGCCAAACTTTGGGTCGGCGTTAAATTGTCTAGCAAGGGCAGAACCAGAGGCTTCAAATCCGATGAAATGGTGACATCGATAATTTCTAACGCATACGTTTTTTTCTTGTCCCATAATCCCCCTAATGATACGTTATCACCTTTTAGGTTATCCCAGGCCGATAAAATTGTTTGTCGTGGGTAGATAAACGATAAAAGAAGCGCGATACATCTGCGGCAGCGGGCCAGTTCATTTTTTACAGCGGTTTCAACCAATTGGAAGCGGTCGTCCTGGGCAAAGCTGGTAATTGCTGCTAGAAGCCAGGTGGCCTGCAGGACCTCAATTTTAATCTCCTGTTTTAACCGTTCTTGCTCGCTTTCAGGAGCCTGATACTTACAGTGACGCAGCCCCATAAGCGCGTGGGTTCTTACTTGCACGTCGGGGAAATGGGTATAATTTTCCAAAATCGATACAGCTTCAGGGCCTCGTATGCGGCCGCACACCTGAATGAGTTGAATGAGTGAGGCTTTTTTGTTGGAAGAATTTTCCAGCGCTGTTTTAAGCTGGTCGATGATTTTTTCGCCGGCGGCAACCAGTGCGGTAAAGGCAGCCGATCGCACTTTTGGGGCATCAAGGCTGTCAATAACCGCTGCCCAAATGTTTGGATCATCCCGTTTTTTGGTGGCTAATAGGGCTGTTTCCCGTACTTCCAGTTTGTCGTCGTTAAGCAGTTTTAACAGAAGGCGATTAAAAGCGCTTTGCTCTATCTCGACCAAAACGTGGGCGGCCAATAGACGATCTTCGAGCTGCGATGAGTTGGCCCAGTCGGTCAGTTTTTGGGCCAGTTGGGTATAGAGCTGCTCGGCCTGATCGGTATATTTTAACAGACCGACCATCGCTCCTAGACGTATGTTAGGCCGGGAGCTATACAAATACGGCGTTACTTCAGGAAGCACGGTGGTTCCGCCCAGAGCTGTATAGGTTCGCAGCGCACACCCCTGAACTTTTTCTGAAGAGTCGCCTTTAATGAGCGGTTTGACCGCCGTCGCGGTAGCGCTTAACATCATGCTTTCAATGCGTTCCAGCGCCGTTTGCCGAATTTCAGGAGCCGGGTGAGTTAGCAGACTTTCTAGATATTGGGGAATCGATTCGGGCATAAGCTCTTCTAATTTATCTAAAGAATAGAGTACGACGCCGGGATGGCGGCTGCGCAACCCCTTTTTGAAGATACCGATATGTGAGCGATTAATTTCGATGATGGTTTCAGGAAGGCGACGCTTGACGAGGGCCTGTAGCAAGATAACCGGGTAAAGCCGGTTAATCCAGATGACAACGCCGATCCACGCAACCAGCACCCCAAGCAGCATAATCATAATTTGCATGGTGCTGAAGCCAAACACGGCGCTCAGGCCGATGAGCAGTACCCCGGCCAGCCCGCCGGCCACCGGTTTAATCATGCTTTCTACAACCGTCTGTGTCCGAAGCTGCAAATGTTCCGGCAGTGGTTCGTAGAGCACCTGCCAGGCGGCTCGATTGATAGTGTAGGCCAGAATTTCGTTTAGAAAGCGGGTTACAACCACCAGCCAAAAGAGTACTATCGCGAATTGAAACAGCGTGCCTATCGCCACCGTCAAGCCTGTGCCGGCAAGAATGACGACCGGCATCAGTAGCAGTCCAAATCGAAGCCCGTAACGGCTGATCAGCTTGCCGGAAACAATAGCCCCTAAGATCAACGTGAGCAGACTCGATAGGCCAAAAAAGATGCCCAAGAAGCTGGCTACTTCATCGGCGTCAGGATAATGGGTTTCAACCTGATCGTAAAAAGCATTGTCCAGGGCATAAAAGGAAATAGCGTACAGCCCGGCCAGCAAAAAGATTAAGACAACATATTTGTTTTTGAAAAGGTCGAAGAATGCGTGTTGGGGTATACTTTCGGTCGTTTCTTCGTCAACGGTTTCCTCAGGGGGTTTAGAAAATCGCAGAATATACGTCTGGACGAGCAGAGCACACAAAAAGCTGACCGAGGTCACGATGAGTAAGTTGGGGGTTCCGACCAATCGCACAAAGCCGGGGACTAAAAATCCCGCTATAGCCTCTGACAGCGTAAGGCCGATGCCAATCAACCCAAAAAGTCGTTTGCCCTGTCGCAAATCAAACAGGTGCACAGCCATGCTCCAAAAGCCTAAGTTAGCAAACGCCCAACTGACCTCATACCAAATCGCCAAACTGGGTAGTGTCCATATAGGCTGGGCTGTCTCCAGCACCATTCGAAAGAAGAGAGGCACTACAGCCAAAATTGCGAGGTTGATAGATACAAACAGCGAAAACGAAATATGCCTTTCTAAAAAAGTGTACCCTAGACCGCTTAGGGTTGTAACCACAGCAAAGCCAATATAGATGTAGGGAATAGCTTGGGCGCTAAACTTTTCTAGAAAAAGGCTGTAGGCAGCAGTTTCGGTGATAAGGGCCGGGATGCCCATAAAAAAGGCATAGATCAGCATCCAGCTAACTAGCCAGCCTTCACCCGGTCGGATGTTTAAGGTGTTCAGGATTTTGGTCGGAGTCATCGAGGTTATCTTATTTTTGGGCTACGGCTGCAATTAAGCCGACATAATCGCGAGCATCGGGAGCAGGCATGGTTTCGATTTGTAAAGTGTTAGCTTTGAAACCGGCTTCAATGTACCCTTGGCGAACATCGTCAACGGTGAGTGGTAAAACAGGAAATGTTTTATCGCCAACGGAGTAGCCTTCTGTACCGGACACAAGGCTGACCAACAACCGGCCCTGCGGAGCCACCAGCGTATCGCTGACGTTGCGCATCACCTGCTTCCACTCCTCGATAGTGGCTGACATCGCATCGAGACTGGTTTGAGCAACTACCAGATCATAAGTTTGCGTCGTTGAGCCGAGCGGGGCCGGATCAAGCGCGTTACAGGAGAGCAGCCGGGTGACTTTGCGCCGCATCTCCTCAGCGCGATGAGCTACGTTCGCCGGAGTTGCCGAAAGTCCTTCTTCTTCCAAAGTCATTTCAATATAAGGTCCCCAGTCGAAGGCGTCCGGTTCGTTTTCTAACCAGCGCCGCACCTCGTTAAGGTTGGCCGGCAGCAGGTCGCAAAAGTGGATTTCTCGTGAGTAAGGGGCCAGCGTCGCTACGGCAAAGAGAGTCGGGCCGCCTCCTAACTCGAGTGTTAACAAATCTGAAGGCATCGTACGCAGAGCATCGACCATACAGCGAGTCACAAACCGATCTTCACTGTCGGGACCCGTGTAGTAGCTGCGCAGATAGCTTTGGGGATTAAATTCTGTCACATATTCGTGGCTGATCGGTGTTTCCATCATGCTCTCTTTCTACGGTGAGTTTGTAGAGTTTATAGAGTTTAGGGAGTTTTTAGAGTCGGGTAAGGTGGTAGGTAGGTTGACCTTTTGTAACGGAAGCTTTTGAGCGATAGCGTAGCAGATGCCCGTAAATTCATATTTGTGGTCTGCGGGGATTTTGGCGATCATATAGGTGTTTGGATCATAACCTGCCTGGACGTATCCCTGGTAAATATCGTCATCCGTTAGATCGACACAGTTGAACACGCGGGTGCCGACGGTATTATGGGTGGTGCCGGTGGTTACCGCGATAAAAAGCCATCCTCTCGGTTTAACCAGCGTGGTGACGTTTTGCATCACCTGGAACCATTGCTGTAGCGTGGTCGCTGCGACATCGGTGCAGTGGGGGGCCAAGACGAGGTCGTATGGCTCGCTCTTTTCCTCTAGCGGCTCGGGTTGTAGCACATCGCAGACAAGCAGGCGGGTTACTTTGTCTCGCATTTCAGCCGCGCGTTGCTCAACAGCTTCCGGTGTGGCGGGTAATCCGGCTTTGGTCAGGGCCACCTCAATAAATGGGTGCCAGTTAAAAGCCTCAGGCCGGTGATCGAGCCACAGAAAAATTTCGTCCAGGTTAGCCGGAACATAGTCGGCCAAATGAATCTCATTGGCGTGGGGGGCGATGGCTGCTACAGAATGAAGCGTAGGACCGCTGCCGACCTCAAGCACCCTTAAATTGGTGGGTAATAGCTGTAAGGCTTCCACCAAAAATTCAATGTTGAAGATGTGCTCGTGGTCCGGGCCATCATAACATTCCTGTAAATATTCTTTGGGATTAAAAGCGGCGATATAATCTCGACCGGTATGGGGTAGCATCATAGTATTTCCTTTGGATCCGGCCCATTAATAAGGAACAAAACTCGCTTTGGGTTTGAAACAGTTGGGTAAGGCAAAGGCAGCAGTATGAACCGCTCCGTTATAAAATTCCATCCGGTCAACCGGAATGCGCTCGATATGCGTTGGCTGGCTAGGATCGAGACCCAGGTTTGTCATTAGAAACACACCCATATGCCCATACTTCATCGAAGGGTCGATAAAGTAATAATAATGTACATTCTCGAAGTGTTCCTTGGCCAGGGCAACGGTGCTGGCGTACCAGCCTGATTCTGGCCACACCCATCCGCCCAAAGCGGTGATAATACCCTGATCGGTGACGGCCTGGGTTAGCTTGTGATAGAATTTTTTAGTCCACAGTGACGCAGCACGGTCCTCAAGCGGGTCGGTACCGTCAACGATGATGAGATCGAATATATGCTTATAATCAATGTCCGCTCCGTCCATTGCGAAAAATTCGACCCGGTCATCGTGATTTTCTTGCAGTTCCGGCATATGCCGGCGGCACATCTCGACTACGTCAGCATCGATGTCGATCCAGACGATACGTTCCAGATAGGGGTGTTTGCCTAATTGGTTGACCACCCCGCCGTCGCCACCACCAATAACCAGGACATTTTTGGGCGGTTTAGGAGCGATGGCGAGCGGTACGTTGGTGATCATTTCGTGGTAGCAGAAGTTGTCGGCCACCGTCATTTGGATGAATCCATCCAGTACCAGCATCTTGCCGTGGTACGTCGTGTCATAAATAGCGATATGTTGAAAATTTGAATGGCGTTCTTCAACCAATTTTTCAATACGCACCGCGGTCAGTTGAGCCGAGCGCTGGCTACGATCATCATCCAGCAGATAGAGGCCGTCAGTGTCTCCATTTTTGTATTCTACAATAACTCCGGATGTTCCAATTTTAGACATCAGCATCTCCTTCCCATTAACCGTTGTACCAATGAAACCGGGGCTGAAACAGGTGTCGGACTAAATTTTCGTTTGAGCAGTTGCGATTCAACCGTTGTCGCCTTGAATTCTTGGGCCAAAAATTGTTCAACCGCATCGAAGTCGGTTTCAAGGTTACAAGAATAGAGGTCAAGCGAGATATAGCGATATTCGGGCCAGGTATGAATCGACAAATGACTTTCTTCTAAAACCAGTACGGCTGAATAGCCCTCTGGTGAAAAGTAATGTTCAAAATGGCCCACTACAGTTACCTTTGCGATTTGAGCTGCTTGTTTTAGGCGCTCGAGGATCGACTCCCTGTCGCGCATAATATCCGAATCGCATCCTGATAAGTCAATAATGGCATGTTTGCCCATAATAGATTGAGTGTGATGAAATATCATAAGTCGCGCTCCTTGTAACAATGAATTGAGATCTCTTTAGACATCTCAACAAACCATACCAATAACGTAGCTTGCCTCCCAGATTATTGGCACGCACTTACGACTGACGCTCCCCAAGAAAGCCATATCATTGTGTAAAGTGTTAAGAAACCGAGTAAAAAAGGAAGGCAAAGCAGCAAACCAGAATTCTAAAATCGGGTTTGCTACTCTGCGAAGAAGATATAATTTAACTATCAGGTTATTGATTAACCTGGGCCTCGAACTGCGCCCACAGATCGGTATATAGCCCGGTTGCGTCTGAACTGAGCGGTAAAATAACTTCGGCGTTTTTTAACGCTTCAGCAGGCGGGAAGATAATGGGGTTGTCCCGAATTTCGGGATCGATGAGCGATTGGGCGGCCTCATTGGCCGTAGCGTAGTAGGTTTCGTTGACAATTTGAGCATTAATATCCGGTCGCAGTAAAAAATCTAAAAAGAGTTCGGCGGTATAGGGGTTGGAACTGGTGGTGGGGACAATAAAGTTGTCCCCCCAGAGAATAGCGCCTTCTTCCGGAAAGACATAGTCTACCGGTACGCCCTCTTCTTGAGCATACTCAACATCCTCAGCCCAGCCAACCAGCGCCACAACCTCGCCGCTGGCGAGCAGCGGTATGGCCCCTTCGGCATAGCTATCAACAAAAATGATGTCATCTTTGAGCTCAAGCAGCTTTTGATAGGCTTCGTTGAGTTCATCCGGATCTTCTGTATTGAGCGAGTATCCAAGCGATTTTAAGGCTACACCGAGAGGCTCGCGTAGAGAACTGCGCATCGCAATTTTGCCGATTGAGCGAAGTTTCCATAAATCTTGCCAGCGCTCGAGAGGCATATCGACCAAGTCCGTTCGATAGATTAAAAATGTTGATCCCCATGTGAAAGGAACTGAATGGGCATTGCCCGGGTCGTGACCCAGATCGCGGAAATTGGCCCAGATATTTTTGAAATTCGGCACGTTTTGAAAATCAATTTCTTTGAGTTTGTCGTTGGCGATAAGTTCCGGAAAAAAATCGTGCTCTAAAACAACTACATCATAAGGTTGACCAGACTCAAGGTTAGCCACGACTTCCTCTTGCGATTCAAAGGAAACATAGTTGACCTTTACCCCGTATTCTTCGGTAAACGCATCCATGACAGATTGAACTTCATCACCTTCCCAATTGTAAAAAGTGATTTCTTCTGCCAATGGGGGTGGGGTAGGCGTAGCAGGTGGTGGGGGTGGGCCTGTGTTGCAGGCACCAAGGGTGCTGAGAATGAGAAAGGTAAAACATAATCGACAAGTTACCAGTAACAGGTAGCGTAGCATAGAGTCCTCCGGTTCACTAATATCCTCGTTTCTCTTCACTATCTATGATACCCATAATAGACAACGAACACAAGTCTATAGCTGTTACGGAAGGGATCTCAGTTTAGGGAAAATTGGATCGCGGGATATGTTGAGAAAATCTATTTGACTCAATCGAAAGACAAGCCCGACTCGTAGGCGGCGATGATTCTATCTTGTAGGGTGTCAAACGCTGCATCGACAACCTGGCGCTGGGGATCGGCATCGTGCCAGGCCATGACTTCTCGCGCACCCTGCACGTAGGGAATAACTGCATTAAAGTCGGGCACGATCCGTTTTATTTTGGTGTTGTCGAAAACCACGCTGTGGCTTTTATCGCCGAGTAGATTTACGCCCCACTCTGCATCAAATTTGGCGATAAAGTCAGAGGGGATGTGAATTAACTGCGCTTCCGTCCCTGCTGCCTTCGCCACGATTTCAAAAATCTGATTCCAGGAAAGCAGCTCGTCTGAGGTGATGTGAAAGGCTTCGCCGATGGCGTGGTTGTTGCCTAATAGTCCCACGAATCCTTTGGCGAAATCACGGTGATGGGTTAAAACCCATAGCGATGTGCCATCGCCGTGAACAATCACCTTTTTGCCCTGGCGCATGCGATTGACGATGGTATAGCGTCCCGTAAACGGCAGCATCGTCTTATCGTACGTGTGAGACGGGCGCACGATAGTAATGGGGAATTTCTCCTCGCGATAGGCCTGCACCAGCCGCTCTTCGCAGGCAATTTTGGCTTGTGAATAGTCCCAAAACGGATTGTACAGCGGTGTTGATTCGGTGATGGGCAGATTGGTCGGCGGCTTTTGATAAGCCGAGGCCGAGCTGATAAAAATATATTGATTGGTGCGTCCTCGAAACAGTTCGAGATCCATGTCGATATGCTCCGGCGTAAAGGCGATCCAGTCGACAACCGCATCAAACGTTAAATCTCCCAAAGCACGTTCTGCCGAGGCCTTGTCCCGAATATCGCCTTCTAAAATATGTACCTCTTTGGGAGCCGGCCGCTCTGAAGTTTGACCGCGATTTAAGAGATAAAGCTCTATACCACGTTCAACGGCTAACTGCGAACAGGCCGAGCTAATTTTGCCGGTTCCGCCAATAAACAAAACATTCATGATCATTTCTCCGTTTATCTTCGCTCTATTAAAATAATCCGCTTTGCCCGATCCCATCAAAAATAAACTGTACCGCTAATGCCGATAACAATACGCCGAAAATCCGGCTTATTACGTGCAGTCCGGTTACACCCAACAGTTTTTGAATTTGACCAGCCCCTAACAGCATCAGAAACGTCAGCAATAGTATCGCCAGTAGCACCAGAACAATAATACCTTGCAGTAACAGATTGCCCTCTGCGTTGGCCATCAACAAAATAACCGCCCCCATCGCGCCGGGGCCGGCAATTAAGGGTGTTGCTAACGGAAAAACAGCAATATCTTGCCTTAAAGTTGCTTCCGCTGTTTCATCTGCTGTGGTAGAGGTGCTGCCCGACGATCGCGCAAAGACCATATCGATGCCGATGAGCAGCAGCAAGATGCCTCCGGCTGTACGTAGTGCTGCCAGGGAGATGCCCAGCGTGCTTAAGAGCGACTGCCCCAGAACGGCAAACAGCAGCAGAATTGCCGCGGCAATAAGCGTACCTCGAATAGCTGTCGAACGTCTTTGTTTTGGTGTCTCATCTGTGGTCAGCGCGGCAAACATAGCCGCTACATCAATGGGGCCAATAGTAGCAAATAATGTTGTGAAAGCAACAACAGCAGTTTCGAGCATCAGCTACGAGGATGTCGATCCGAGTCGACCGTTATAAACCAGTTGATTACTCGCCGCAAATTCGTGGAAAACCTGAATAGCGTCTTCTTTTAAGACATCTTCCACCAGATCGACTCCTCGCAGCTTCAGTTCATTGCGCCAGTCCGGGTGAATTGGCCCTTCATCAAAGCCGGTGATGTCTTCCAACTCCGGCCCGCCGCCGGCAATAACGACCTTGCGCACGCCGGACCACAGCGTTGCTCCGTAACACATGGCGCACGGTCGCCAATTAACAACAAGTTGATGGTCTGGTAGACCTGCCCCGCCCAGATCAAATGTGCCCAGTAGATTTTGGGCCAGCGAGAGAGCCATCACTTCGGCATGGG
>JAGRBZ010000232.1 GCA_020433805.1 Anaerolineae bacterium | reverse complement strand
GCATTTTAGAGGAAAATGAATTATGAAAGTTCGACGACGTGCACGTGCAGCAGTATTACAAGCCCTTTATGAGCTTGACTTTACTGATCATGATCCTAAAGCTGCTGTAGAAGCTCGATTCGAAGACAGACCTTTGCCTGATGCTGCCCAAAAATTTGCTTATGCCTTAGTTTCGGGTGTCCAAACCTATCGAACGTATTTGGATAGTGTGGTTGGTGAGCTTGCGCCGGAGTGGCCTATATCACAAATTGCCGCCGTCGATCGAAATGTGCTCCGTATCGCCATTTATGAACTCCTCTTTGAGCCTGATATTCCACCAAAAGTGGCTATTAATGAAGCCGTTGAATTGGCTAAGATGTTCGGTGGAGAAAGTTCACCGCGTTTTGTCAACGGCGTTCTGGGAAGTTTGGTGTCGCGAGATCGGGCTAAAATTCGGCAAGCTTTGAACGTACCTGCCTAATTTTCTCCGTTCCAAAATTGATCCTCCTCTTTTATTTGCCGCTTTGTGAGCGCAGATATATACCTGAATTAAAGATATAGAATGAACAACAGACTTGTCCGCATATGGATATATTAGGTGTTGGTTTTTCAGAACTTATATTTGTTCTGATTATTGCTTTGATGGTTTTTGGACCCCGGCGATTACCTGAAATTGCCGGAAAATTAGGTCGATACGTCGCTCAACTACGCAGTTTGTCTGATGGCTTGATGGCTGAATGGCAGCGTGAAATTAATGCTGCTACGCAACTGGAAGAATTACAAAAAGCGCGTCAGGATATCAAAGACATACAAGAAGACCTTAAACGCACGAAGTCAGACCTAAACCAAGCCAAAAAAGATGTTGACGAGGGTACTAAGTCGATTGCGCCCAAAGCACAACCCCGCACTTCAATACCCTCAAACCCCGCAATTGTTCAAGTGAAGCCTCCTGCTGCGGATTCCCCCACAGAGTCGGATAATTCTGATACGTCCAATAGCGAAGCACCTATTGAAGCGGATGAGCTTCCCTCATCATCCAATAACGATGCCTCCGTAGAACTCTCATCTTCGGAGAAGCGTGAAAATTCTGAGCCAAGCTCTTCGGTTTCGGCAGAAGAAACCGAATCCCAGATACCCCCTTCAAAAAATGGTACAACCCCTATAACGTCATCAAAATCTCAAGAGGTATAAGGTGACCAATCCTTCTTCTCTCGATGAACGTGCCGAACGGCTTGCCGCTCAAATGACCCTGTTAGAACATTTGGAAGAGCTGCGCGATCGGCTTGTTAAAGCAGCTATAGCGGTAGGTATTACCACAGCTATAGCCGCTATCTTTACCCCCCAAATTTTGGAACTCCTTATAAATCCTTACGGCAAACAGTTGCAAATTATTAGTCCGACTGAAGGCATCTCGGTTTACTTTCGGGTTGCTTTAACGGGTGGTTTAATTCTAGCTATGCCGGTTTTGGTCTACCAATTTTTGATGTTTATTTTGCCCGGTTTAGAAGAAAGCGAAAAACGGTACGTGTTTTGGGGTGTACCGGCCGCGACACTGCTATTTTTAATCGGTGTCGCCTTTGCCTGGTTTATTTTAGTACCAACGGCCATCGATTTTTTAAGCAGCTTCCTGCCCGAGATCTTTTCGACTGAGTGGCGCTCGAATGAATACATACCTTTTGTTACCTCTTTAGTGTTTTGGATTGGATTAGCTTTTGAGACGCCGCTCATTATATTTATTATGTCGAAGCTGAATCTGGTTACCCCCCAGTTTCTCATCAAACAGTGGCGCTTTGCGGTGGTAATCATCGCTATTGCCGCAGCGATGATTACACCTACCCCTGATCCCTTTAATATGGCACTTGTGATGTTGCCGCTTTTTGGTCTGTATGCGTTTAGCATCTTGTTATCCTACCTGGCGTAAAGTTTCGCAATGACTATTCAAGCGTTACCTATTTACCACCTTACACCTCTTCGTTATTACGAGGCCCAGCCCCACGATCAGCCTTATTGCCCCCCCTTGTTGGATGAGGAAGGATTTATTCACTGCACGGCTGGTGCCGATGTGCTGCTGCAAGTGGCGAATGCCTATTTTAGCGATTTAGACGACTCGCTCTTGGTCCTGGAAATTGACCCGGATCGACTGACTTCCCCTCTCAAATTTGAACCCCCGGCTTCACCCAAATCAGCCGGGAGCGATTTTACTCCTGAACCCGATATTCTGTTTCCCCATATCTACGGCCCGCTCAACCGTGAGGCGATAAAAGATAGCTTCACCTTGCGGCGAAGCCCAAAGGGGCTGTGGCAGATGCCAAAAATTTCTTAAAGTTTTTCATCCCGATGTTGAAAAATTACGTTTCACCTATCTTACGGAGAATTACCCATGAATAGTACCTCCTATCCTGCGTCAATCACCGCCGCCCGGCTCCACGGGCCTCGCGATTTACGGGTCGAGCAAGTACCTCACCCTGGCCCGCCCGGCTCCGGGGATGTACTACTGCGGGTGACATCTGTCGGCATCTGCGGTAGCGATCTCCATAGTTACAAAGATGGGCGTATTGGCGATAACGTGCTTGAGTCACCCCTAACCTTAGGTCACGAATTTGGCGGCATTGTCGAAGCCATTGGTGATGACCCTATGGGGGGCGACTTCAAGCCGCTAGAAGTGGGTATGCGCGTTGCGGTTGATCCGGCGCAGCCGTGCTGGCGTTGCGAGATGTGCGAGCTGGGTCATCCCAATCTTTGTCATCATCTGCATTTTTGTGGCTCGTACCCGGATGAGGGCAGTTTAGTGCAGTGGATGCATATGCCCGCCCGCACCTGTTTCCCGATACCAGACCATATTGATGATGCCGGAGCTGCTTTGCTGGAACCGTTAGGTATCGCCGTTCACGCCGTCGATCTGGCTAAAATTAAAGTGGCAAACAGTGTCGCCATTTTAGGCGCGGGGTGTATCGGGTTGAGCATTTTGCAAATGGTGAAACTGTCCGGCGCGCAGCCTATTTACATCAGCGACAAATTCCCTTGGCGGTTAAAGGTAGCCGAAAAGCTGGGCGGCATTCCAATCAACTGCGATGAAGTCGATCCGGTTGAGGCATTCCTCCGGGCTACGGGAGGCAATGGCGTCGATGTGGCTATTGAGGCTGCATGGGCCGATCATTCGGTGCAGCAATGTGCGGAGATGGTGCGCCTTGGCGGGCGTTTGGTCATCGTCGGTATTTCTGAGGATGATACGCTGGTGATGAAGCACTCGACGGTACGGCGTAAAGGCTTAACAATACGAATTGCTCGGCGGATGAAGCATACCTATCCGCGCTCGATTAAGCTGCTAAGCAGCGGGGCTGTCGATCTTAACTGCCTCGTCAGCCATCGTTTTCCTCTGGAGCAGGCACCTGAAGCCTTTGCCATGAATGAAGCTTACGAGAACGAAGTCGTTAAGGCCATTATCGACGTTGGAGCTTAGCGTAGAATAAAGCCTTGGTTGAGCGGATCGTCCGGGTCGATTACAAACTCGTGCCGACCCGTGATATGAGCCGTACCCTCAACCTCAGGAATGACGGCTGCATAAGGCCCAAAGGTTGTTGCCTCTACAACCCGGCCGGTGAAGCGGCTGCCGATAATACTCTCGATAACCAGCGGCTCGTTGAGGCCGACCTCGCCCCGGGCATGGTGAATCGCCATGCGACCGCTGACGCCGGTGCCGGTTGGGCTGCGATCAACTTCGCCTTCGCCAAAGATGCAGACATTGCGGCTATGAGCATCCTCACTACGTGGTTCATCGATAAAAATCGTTCCATACAGAAAACTCAAATCATCTTCAAATGGATGGGGAATGGCTCGACTGGCCATAACCGCTTGTTTTATCAGCCGGCCTTTGTCGATGAGCGCCTGAAAGTTATCCGGCGAGCAGGACAACCCTACTGATTGAGCCTGCACATAAGCATAGAATGCGCCGCCAAAGGCCAGGTCATAGCGAACAGACCCCAGGCCCGGCACCTCGACGATTTCATCCAAAGCTACAACAAAAGAAGGGACATTGTGAAAGAAGACGCTGCTAACCTGCCCGGCCGATATGTGAGCATGTGCTGTAACCAATCCGGCCGGCGTGTCGATTTTAACTGTACTAAGCGGACTGGACAGCGGCAAATACCCTGCTTCGAAAAGAAGTTTGGTGACGGCGATAATCCCGTGACCACACATTGTGCTAAAGCCCTCATTATGCATAAAGAGAACGCCAACATCCGCTTCGGGCGTGACGGGTGGGGTAATGATACAGCCGTACATATCAGCGTGTCCACGCGGTTCCCACATCAGTGAAGTTCGCAGGGTATCGAGCTTTTCTTGCGCGTAGCGACGTCGTTCGAGGATTGTCTGGCCGGGCATGTCGGGCCAGCCGTCGATAATAACGCGTAAGGGTTCGCCTTCAGTATGAAGATCGATGGTGGTAATTTTGAGCCAATCGGCCGGAGGAGACCAGTTTATCATCGTGAGTTTATCGTATTCAATGGTTTATAGTGGTTCTGTGGTTAGAATACAGGGCGCTCAGGTTGATTTATGGGAAGTACGACATGAAAGTGGCTGCCGGGATAAGTCTCCTCGTCGTACTTTTCACTTTCTACCCATACTTGTCCGCCGTGAGCCTGAATAATACCATGTACAATGGCTAACCCCAAGCCTGGTCCGCCGCCTTTGAACTTGGTTTCTCCCGACGAGTGGAGTGCCACCTCGCCGGTTTGATAGAATTTTTTGAAAATTTGATCGTGGTGTTCGGGATCAATACCGATGCCGCTATCACTGATGATGATTTCGACAGCCGGTTTGTCATTGAGTTGGGTGGCCTCGCCGGTAATGGTTATCGTACCTCCGTCGGGCGTATACTTTATGGCGTTGACGATTAAATTGTAGAAAACCTTATCAAGTAGATCGGGATCAGCATAAATCGATGGCAGGTTTTTGAGTTTGTAAACGTTTACAGAAAGGTTTCGTGTTTGAAGCGTTTCGACAAATTGTTGGTTGATCGCTTGTATTTTTTCTTCTAAATTGATGGTTTCAATATGCGGTCGTAATACTTCAGCATCGATGCGAACGACATCGAGCATCGTATTGACTATTTGGTGAAGGCGATTAACCCCGGCATTAATGCCGCTTAGAAGTTCTTGAGCCTTGTTGTTTTTACTAACGGCAGGCAAAATAGCCAGAATTTGGGTATAACCTTTGATAACGGAAAGTGGCGTACGTAACTCGTGCGAGGTGACGTTAATAAAATCGGTTTTGGTTTGATCGAGCTGTTCTAGCGTTTGATACGCTTTGTTTAATTCTTCGGTGCGTTGCGCTACTTTTCGTTCGAGATCTTCATTGAGCTGGCTGATCTCATCATAGAGACCGGCATTTTCAAGTACTATCGCGGCTTGGCCGGCAAATGCTAAAGCCACCGTGACATCATCAAGGCTAAACGCATCAACGGTTTGACGCGTGAGCGACATCATGCCGATGACTTTATTCTTGGCGATTAACGGGACACCCAACCACGAATGGTTAATTGGCAACCAGTCGAGTTGTCGCCAGCCTGAGTCTTTTGTTACATCGTTGATAAGCAGGGGGCGGCGTAGTTTGGTGATGCGTTTGAAGATGTCGCCGGAGCGAATGGAAATGCTAAGGGGCAGGGACTCTTCACTCTCCGGAAAGCCGCGCTGGGCGATACTTTGCAGCGTTTCATCGCGTTGTAGAAGAAGGAGACCCCGCTCATAGGGGACCACGTGTGCTACCTCCTCAAGAATACGGCCAGGAACGTGACGAATGTCTAATGTGCCGGACAGCACCCGGCCCGTGTACTCTAACGATTCGGCTAACCTGCGACGCCGCTGTTCTACCTTGTAAAACTCTGCGTTGCGGATAGCAATAGCAATTTGGTCGGCCAGCGTTTGGAGCACAATGATATCTTCTTCGATAAATTCTGAGAAACGATCGCTCAAAATATCGAGCACCCCTATGCTCTCCTGTCCAATCTTTAGGGGGAGCGTTAATTCGGATTGAGTCTTTGGAAAAGCGTCCGGGGCCAATAATTTTTTGGTGCGATCTGTTGAATCGGTTAGGTAAGAGGTGCAGTTTTGGCTAACCCACACTACGGCGTAATTGGTATCCTCAATAGAAAGTTGAAAGCCGGGAGGTAACGGTGTATTTTCGTCTGCCCCCGCACCGGCCCTTAGAATAACAGCCCCTTTCTGTTCCTCTATCAACCAGATGCTAACGAAATAATAGTTGAATTTAAACTGGATTAGTTCCACCACGCGTGCCATTAACTCATCCAAATCAAGAATAGAGGTGACCTGTTGACCCAGTTGGCTGCTGGTTTCTAACTGAATGGTTCGTTTGACCAAATCGGTATTCATACGTTGGAGCTGATTGGCTTGATCTTGTAGATTGTGGGTAAGATCGCGGATGCTAAGATGGGTTCTGACACGCGCTAAAACTTCTTCGTGCTGCAACGGCTTGGTGATATAATCGACCCCGCCAACTTGAAAACCTCTCACTTTGTCGCTGGCTTCGGTTAGAGCGGTCATAAAAATTACGGGAATATCACGCGTGTGGCGATTTTCTTTTAGTCGCTGGCAGGTTTCAAATCCATCGATGCCTGGCATAAGAATATCGAGCAAGATAATATCCGGTTTGACATAGAGGGCCTTTTGGAGGGCACTTTCGCCATTGCGGGCCACTAAGACCCGAAATCCGTATGTATTGAGATAAAACGATAGAACCGCTAAATTATCGCGGTTGTCATCGACGATTAAGATGGTATGGGTTCCATGATTATCTGTGAGATCTGTAAAGAATTTTTCTGGTTTGGTAGTCATTCTCTCCTCTTCATGTATTTTTCTACAAGTGCTAGTGCTTTTTCTTCGTCGAAATTTTTGGCAAGGGCGCTTAGTTTGGTCGCAAAGGGAACATACTTGTGGTCGATTTTTTTGAGTTGTTCTGCGCGTTTTTGTAAGCCGGCCATATCGCCCATCATGGCCAGTTCAAACAAGACTTTCATTTCGGCAGGGGGTGGAGGCGCTACAATCTGCATGAGTTGCTCTAGACTGTAGGGTGCGGTTTCACTCTCTTCCGAGTCAGGATCTTTATAAACCCAGGTGACGTTAAGTTGCTTCTGCACCACATCAAATAGTTCTTCTACAGAAGCCTGCTTGGGTAGAAATGCCTGATACTTTGATAATAATTCATGATACGTCTCTTTGCTAGTTTCTTCAACTGCGGTAACCACAATGGGTACCGATGTTGTGACAATGTACTGCTCAAATTCTTGAACTAAATCAGGCCGCATCGTTGCCAGTAGGGGAAGGGTTATAAAAATAAGGTCGGGCTGCGTATCTCGTGCTTTGGTAATGACCTCTTCGTTGTCTAAAGCTTCAATGACTTTAAAGTTGACCGGCTCTAGTAATTTGGTAAGGGCTATTCGATTTGATTTGTTGCTGTCGCCCACAAGTAAGGTGCGTGCAGGCCCTTCGTACCGCAGGATAGGGTACTGAACGAGTTTGCTTTTGGTACCGATAGATTCTGAAACCACTTTTATCGGCAGATCGAACCAAAATGTAGAGCCAACACCCGGTTCGCTTTGAACCTGTAGCTTGCTGTCCATGAGCAAGATTAATCTATAGGCAATGGCTAAACCCAGGCCTGTCCCCTCACCCCGGCGTCGAATTTCTGTTGCTTGTTCAAAAGGTAAAAATATTTTGTCGATTTGGTCGGGGTTGATACCTATGCCTGTGTCGGCTACTTCGAATCGAATTGTTTTAAGGTCGTGTCGTTCGTTCAGGGCTTCAATTTCTTTTATACGGAAGCAAATTTGCCCCGTATTGGTATATTTAATGGCGTTGTCCAGCAGGTTTATAAGAATTTGGCGGAGCCGCTTTTGGTCAGCATGAACTCCTATGGGTAAATGACTTAGCAGTTCGTACTTAAATGTCAGATTCCGTTGCATTGCTTGAATACGATAAATTTCGGTGATGCTGGTTAGGAAATTGGGTAGATGAAAATCTGTGGGGTAAATTTCTACTTTGCGTGCCTCAATCTTAGACAGATCAAGTATATCGTTGATTAAGGTTAGCAAATGATCGCCATTTTGTTGAATAATATTCAACCCTTCTTTTTGAGGTTTTGCCAACTTTGGCTCTTGTTTGAGGATATGAGTATAGCCCAAGATGCCGTTAAGCGGTGTTCGTAGCTCGTGGCTCATATTCGCTAAAAATTCGCTTTTGGCCCGGCTGGCAGCTTCGGCTGCTTCTTTGGCTTTAACAAGCTCGGCGGTTTGGGTTTCAAGTTGCTTTGCCCGTTCGGCTAATTCATCATGGGCGGCCTGCAAGGCGTGTTCGGCCCGTTCGCGTTCGGCTAATTCGTGATGTACTACGCTGTATAAACGGGCATTGTGGATAGCTACCCCGACCTGATTGGCCAACGACCGTAGCAGACGTGCATCACTTTCACTGAAGCTGTCTGGCTCGTTTTTTTGAACATCCAAAACCCCAACTATATCTTCCGCCGCTCCGACCATAATGGGGACGGCCATTTCGGCCTGTGTGGTGGGTAAAATAAAGTTTGACATCCAGGTATCGGTTTGACAAACGTTGTTAACAATAACAATTTCCCGCGTTCGCGCCGTGTGGGCAATTGGACTGTCCTCGGTACCTAGATCGATGGCGTAATTTTCCCCCTCTGGATGTGTCCAGGCCGGATTTGTGCCTGCCGCTAAAACCAGTTTTTCATCATCTTCCAAAAGATAAATATGGGTATGCTGAAAATTGTACTTTGACTGCAAGCGATCGATTACGTAGGTGAAGATATCATCCAGATCTAATATAGCCGTTATTTGGTAACTGATTTCTGTTATCGTTTCCAATGCGCGCGTACGTTCCTGAACACGCTCTTCAAGGGTTTCAAAGGCCTGCTGCAACTGCTCTCGCATACTATTAAATGACTGGGCCAACAACCCAATTTCGTCTTGGCTCGCAACCTCAACCGATTGGCTCCAATCGCCCTGGGCAATAGCGGTCGAAGCGTGCGTTAAATTTGAGATAGGTTGAGTGATAGTGCGGGCAATCAAAATGCCTAAGCCGGTTACGGCTATAATGACAAATAACACGCTTGAGAAAACCCAAATTTGTAAGGTTCGTAACGCCGTAAAGGCCTGCTTCTCGCCGGTTTCCGCGACGAAAGCCCATGTCTGGCCCATAATTGCTAGAGGTTGGTAAGCGCTTATGATCAACTGATCTTGGTCATTAACGATGCTCTCAACTTCTTTTTGACCCGCCAGGGCATTCTTAACGATGCGTTCATCAGGCATTTGGTTCAGAACAGCCTCGCCATCAAGGGGACGGGTTGAATAGATGTTATTTTGATTGGGGCTTACCAAATAAAGCGATATTTCGCTTTGATAGAGTGTGCTGTCGGTTTGACTGCGTAGAACCTGTTCAATTTTGTCTGGCGAGAGTGTATAAACAACTATTGCGAGCATTGTATCGTCAACCATGATCGGGGCGACCACAAAACTCTGTAACCCATTGTTCGCATTGGACATCATGATCAGTTGTGGGGCAATGGTAGCGTCGGCAGAAGCGGGCGGAGATGATGCCAACCACTCCGGCGGTAGTGGCGGAAGGGTCTCTGCTGCGGTCTGGTTCGACCTATGCCGGTAAATTACGTCGCCGGACGTCGACACAATAAAAAGATTGTCGTACCCCTTGGCATCCAAAATGTCTTGAAAGAATGGATAAAAGATCGAATCACTGCCGGTAGTTGGGGAGTCAGTCGACTGCAAGGTGGAATGAGCGAATGTTTGGGCGGCCTGAATAGTCGTGGGTAATTTAGAGACTAGTTTAATGTCTTCTTCCGTTTCGGTGAAGAACGTTTCAAACTGATCGGCCTTTAAGTTGCGTACTGTAGTAAGCTGATTCTTTACCTGCGTTTGTATGAGGCTCCGTGAAACGGCATAGGTAGACCAGCCGACACCCATCAACGGAAAAATGGAAACAGCTAACAGCAGCAAAATAAACTTTGTTTTTATGGAGCGAAGTGGATTGATCCCTTTTTTGGCAATCGCTCGAGCAGGGAGCGACATACAGTTAACTCCTGCTTGGAAAGATGACTATTATATGCTCTATTATAGCATCCTCCAGCGGTGTTTGCGTTAATCAATTTTGTAAGGAATAGGTACTAATACTATAACGAGGCTTGGCTCTGAGAAACCAGAGTTTTAACTTCAGAAATGAAAATATGGGCTTGCGTGAGCCGTTTTTGGCGCAAAATTGATCGAATTCACCGAAAACCCTGGTTTCTTTCCCAGGCTTATGTCAAAATCTCGTCGCAATACTAATATTATGCCTTTTTCATTTCAGTAATAAGTTGCGCTAATGCTGCTTCGCGCTCTGTTTTTTCTTGTTCCGCTTTTGAATTGTCCGGCTCATCATTAACTACGGTTATATTTATGAGTGAGTCATCCACAAATCGGATAACATTTTTTAGCTCCGGCGTAATACGAAAACCAATGGTGACGCTGCTGCCAATTTGCGGCGATAGCGCTAAAGGCCGAGCAATGCCAAAGGATAAAATACGTTCTCGGGAGTATAAAAAGTTGTCGATTTGAACACCAACGAGCGGGCGATGATTAAACTGTTCAACTTTTCCTATAGCAGCCATTTCTCTTAGCAAACGAACCGCCAGCCAATGGTCGTAATTGCGCTTGCTAAGATTATCGATATTAGGTAGCAGCATTGCGTTCATGTTGAGATGTTTGATTAACTTGCAGTTTCCGTTTGAGCCGTTAAAACGCAGAAAGTGAAGCCGAATACCAAAAAACTGCGGAATCAATTCGCTGAGCCGGTAGAAAAGCATCTCAGGTGTGACATCATACTTGGCAAGCATATCCAGCAGCAGTTGCTCATTCCAGCGTTCATACTGAAAGAAATTTTGGATGTCGGCTAAAATTGCCGCCCGAGGCATAAGCAATGCACCGGCAAAATACGAAGCCTTAAAGTCATTGAGTACCTGTTGAAAAGACTCAACCCGATCCGGAGCGGAAGTATGGGCACGTTCCTCTAATTTTAGATAGCGATAACCCATTTCGCGAGCTAACAGAAACTTATTTTGGCTGGGGCGCATCGCTGCGTTCAGTAACAGTTTGGGTTTTTTCCCGTCGATATATACCGATCGATACGTTGAGAGTAGAGGATGTTCAACCAGATCGGTTGTGTTTAACGTATAACCAAATTTATTACACATGATATCTTCTAGTTGTTGTTGACTTAAGGGTAAATCCGTATCGTCTAACTTATATTTTTTCGCAAACTTACTGGCCATATCTTCTAAGTCTTGAAAGTAGTTCTCGTGCATCTCCTGGTATGACCGCAAAGCGGCGCGTAGAAAATGTTCCTCTTTAATGTTATGGTGATGAACAATCTCTAATATCG
This sequence comes from Anaerolineae bacterium, assembly GCA_020433805.1. Classification (GTDB taxonomy): domain Bacteria; phylum Chloroflexota; class Anaerolineae; order 4572-78; family J111; genus JAGRBY01. The sequence goes on along the minus strand of JAGRBZ010000232.1, from coordinate 1,596 downwards.
CGTGGGCTAAAGCACTGGCTTTATCTGGGATGCGGGTGAAAATACTGACGATGTCCCCGGCATCTAAGCCAAATTCGTCAAAAGGAAACTCAGCAACTAACGGCGAAGAGAGGATGGTTTCAAGATGAGTCAATGACGGCGAAAGCTTGATCGAAACCAAATTATCGTAATCTTTTTCCAACACGCTCGCCATCTTCAAAATTTTGTCAGTTTTAGGGTATTTACGCCCTTTTTCTATTTCGGTGATGTATGAAGGTGAGAGAGCGCATCGACTGGCAAATTCAGATAAGCTCATATTCGCTTCCATCCGTGATTGCCGAACCTTCATTCCAAAAATAATATTAATTAACTCAGTTTTCATAGATACCCTATTTCTGCAAAATAACCGCCGCTATACAACAACGGTAAAAATTTTTAACAGGAATGCTTGACAAGCGCCTATTTTTGTGTTAATATTAGCGAAAATTCGCTGATGAATAAAATTCACTTTTCGATAATTTTTTCTAATAGATGTTTTTCACTCAGGCAATTATAGCACAATACACCAATTTAGGGAATGGTAAATTTTTCAGCGAAGAAATTTGTTTACCACTGCTTACAAAGCCAAATAACGGTTTAGTTAAGTAGTTAATATAAAAAATCTCAACGTCATAGAGGGGTGAGCACATGATTGATAGACAACAACAAATAAAAGAGCTTGAAAAAAGTTGGGCCACTGATCCGCGGTGGCAAGGTATTGAGCGTAACTATACTGCCGAGGATGTCGTAAATCTGCGGGGATCCGTTCAGATTGAACACACATTGGCTAAGATAGGTGCAGGCCGCCTGTGGGATCTGCTCCATTCAGAAGATTATGTTAACGCTCTTGGTGCATTGACCGGTAATCAGGCGATGCAGATGGTTAAAGCCGGTTTGAAAGCCATTTACCTGAGCGGTTGGCAAGTGGCAGCCGATGCCAACGTGGCCGGTCAAATGTATCCTGACCAAAGCCTTTATCCCGCTAACAGCGCACCGCAGCTTGTAAAGCGAATTAACCAAACTCTACAGCGAGCCGATCAAATTCATCACTCCGAGGGCAAAGATGATACCTACTGGTTTGCCCCTATCGTGGCTGATGCTGAAGCAGGCTTTGGTGGCCCGCTTAACGCCTTTGAACTGATGAAAGCGATGATTGAAGCCGGAGCTTCCGGGGTTCACTTCGAAGACCAATTGGCCTCTGAAAAGAAATGTGGTCATATGGGCGGTAAAGTTTTGGTTCCGACCAGCCAGTTCATTGGTATTCTCAATTCGGCCCGTCTGGCAGCGGATATTATGGGCGTGCCCACGTTGTTGGTTGCCCGCACCGATGCCGACAGCGCCAAGCTACTCACGAGTGACGTTGATTCGCGCGACCATGAGTTTATTGTAGGTGAAGATCGCACCTCAGAAGGCTTCTTTAATGTTCAAGCCGGTATACCGGCAGCCATTTCTCGCGGTCTGTCTTACGCGCCTTACGCCGATCTCATTTGGTGTGAAACCTCAACGCCTAACCTGGAAGATGCACGCACATTTGCCGAAGCTATTCATGCTAAGTTCCCCGGTAAAATGTTAGCTTAC
>JAGRBZ010000231.1 GCA_020433805.1 Anaerolineae bacterium | reverse complement strand
TGTACACCAGCGGCACCACCGGTCGGCCCAAAGGCTGCCAGCACGGCACCGGCGGCTATCTGGCTTACGTAGCGGCCACGTCGAAATATGTACAGGATATTCATCCGGAAGATGTGTACTGGTGTATGGCCGATATCGGCTGGATTACCGGCCACTCGTACATTGTGTATGGCCCGCTGTCGTTGGGTGCGACCAGCGTTATTTTTGAAGGTGTGCCGACCTATCCTGACGCCGGACGTCCGTGGCGTATCGCCGAGCGGCTGGGTGTGAATATCTTCCACACCGCGCCGACCACTGTGCGCATGCTGCGTAAAGCCGGCCCTGATGAGCCGCAGAAATACAACTTCCACTTCAAGCATATGACCACCGTGGGTGAGCCGATTGAGCCGGAAGTGTGGAAGTGGTACTATCACGTTGTCGGCAAGGGCGAAGCAGCGATTGTTGATACCTGGTGGCAAACGGAAACCGGTGGCTTCTTGTGTAGCACCATGCCGGCTCTGCAACCGATGAAGCCCGGCAGCGCCGGTCCCGGTATGCCCGGTATCCATCCGGTTATTTTTGATGAAGACGGCGAAGAAGTATCCAAAGGTGCCGGTATTGCCGGTAACATCTGCATTCGCAACCCGTGGCCGGGTCAGTTCCAAACTATTTGGGGCGACCGCGATCGCTATGTGTCCACTTACTACGCCAAGTATAATAAAAACCCCGACAGTAAAGATTGGCGCGATTGGCCCTACTTCCCCGGAGATGCGGCGGTACAGGCTCCCGACGGCTATTTCCGCATCTTGGGTCGGGTTGATGACGTTATCAACGTAGCCGGTCACCGCTTAGGTACGAAAGAGATCGAATCGGCCTGCCTGCTGGTAGAAGAAGTAGCGGAAGCCGCAGTTGTGCCTGTGGCCGATGAGGTGAAGGGTAAAGTGCCTGACATTTACGTCTCGCTCAAGCCCGGTTATGAGTCGGTCGACGGCTCAGTTGAACGCAAGGTGTCTGATGCCATTTCCGACAGCATCGGCAAGATTGCCAAGCCGAAACACGTCTATGTGGTTACCGATATGCCGAAAACCCGCTCCGGTAAGATTATGCGCCGGGTTCTTTCGGCTATTTCCAACGGCAAAGATGTAGGCGATGTGACCACCCTGGCCAACCCGGACATTGTCGAAGAAGTTCGCCACCTGGTGCAAGGCGATTAATCCATGACGTTGGTGTTCTCCAAACGGTGCAAGGTCGTAGCGAGAGAACGTAATTAAAAAGCAAAAAGCCTGTCGAGATCATCCCGACAGGCTTTTTTCCTGGAGGAGAACTATGACTCATCCTTTAGTCATTATCATCGTATCAGCGGTGGTTGGTATTATATTACTTATAGGATTAACGGCGGTCATTAAACGGTTTGATGCCTGGCTTCGACAGCGTGAAGCTCCCATCTCCCTTTTGCGTTGGCCGCCGGTGGTTAAGGATGTAGGCCATAACGCCATCGAAGTAATTGCCTTTGGCAACGCGCGGTGGGATCAAATTCCGACGCTCATGTTAGGCGGCTTTTTTGTCGTGGCTATCTTGTTGTCGTTCCCCGTACCGGGTCAATCGACCGTGTTTGTAGCGGCTAAGATAGGGTTGGTGTCGATATTTTTGATAGCGTCGCTTGTTGCTGCTGTCTGGATGCGAAGTCGACACACCTATTATCGCATCGATCTCAGTACGGGGCAGGTTCAACGACAGCGTAAAACGCTGGGACGACCGGAAAAGCTTAAGAATTATCTGCTCCAGTTACCGGTACGGGCCGGATCGGACTGCCAATCGAAAGATGAAGACCGCAAAGATGCCACGATGCAGTATTCGACCTGCTGGACGCTGAAAGATGGCCGTAAACTCACCATTGTTCATAAAGATGAGGATGAAGCCCAGCAGTTTAGAGCTGCTCTGGCCGAGCATGGCTGCCCCATTACCAATGCCTCGCTTACTGTCGACAAATAGCCTTTATCCCCCCTGGGGGGGATAAAGTGTCCCCCCCAGGGAGTAGGCAAGTTCCCCTTTAAAGGTGACAGCAATTTTCCCCCGAAAGGTGATGACTATTCTCGGTGATTCTTGTAGAATAGTGTCACGATTGAGATTAGTTTAATACTACTTGCCACATATCACCCTTAAGAACAAACCCGACCGCAAGGTCTGAATAGTGAAGAAAAGGCTCGGTGATGAGTCGGAATTTATGCTTAATGACGACACAATTTGGATACGGAACCCATCCGCTTTGCGATGCCGGTTGGGTATTCATTTGTCGTGGAAATAGTGAGCGAATTCTGGGCTCTTTCTTTTGAGATGTTTTTAGAAAAGAAATCTTACAGGTTCGCTTTTTTGTTAAGTGGGGATAGTCCCTAAGGCAAGGCCGACGCGTGCTGTTGGAAAGGAGGTAGGCCACCGTAAAAAATGTGATGAGGTATCCGGTTTCAACGATAATGTTCAACACAGTATTGTGAAGAAAGTTGAAGCGCTGTAAACACAGAGTGTAGCCCCACTCTTTATATATCAACTTATTAATCAAGGGAGCGAAAACTTATCATGGAAGATAAAAGCAGATATGAAGGTTATTGGAAGGCAAATATACGGTTAATTATGATCCTGTTAGCCATTTGGGCTTTTGTTTCGTACGTGTGCGGCATTTTGTTGGCCCCTATGCTTAACAACATCACCCTTGGCCAAATACCCTTAGGTTTTTGGTTTGCCCAGCAGGGATCGATGATTACCTTTGTAATTTTAATCTTCGTCTATGCTAAGTTGATGGACGGAATCGACAAAGAATACGACGTAAACGAGTGAGGTGAAAAAACATGAGCGTTGAAGTTTGGACTTATTTACTTGTGGGATTGAGTTTCGCCGGCTACATCTACATTGGTTATATGAACCGGGTGAAAGATACCAAAGGCTTTTATGTTGCAGGTCAGGGTGTACCGGCTATAGCCAACGGCGCGGCCACAGCGGCTGACTGGATGTCGGCAGCATCGTTCATCTCGATGGCCGGGATTATTGCCTTCTTAGGTTATGATGGTGCTATTTACCTGATGGGCTGGACCGGCGGTTACGTACTGTTGGCCCTTTTGCTGGCTCCGTATCTGCGTAAGTTTGGTCAATACACCGTGCCGGACTTTGTTGGTGACCGCTACTATTCGCAGACCGCTCGCGCTATTGCGGCTCTCGCAGCAGTATTCATCTCGTTTACCTATGTTGCCGGCCAGATGCGCGGTGTTGGTATTGTTTTCAGCCGCTACCTTCAGGTTGAAATCTGGTTAGGTGTTGTTATCGGGATGATCATTGTGGCCTTTTTCGCCGTATTGGGCGGGATGAAGGGGATTACCTGGACACAGGTAGCCCAATATGCCGTACTTATTCTGGCTTACCTTGTTCCGGCGTTTGCGCTGGCTTTCATTATTACGGGTATTCCCGTACCCCAGCTCGCGTTGACCTTTGGCGATATTATTCCTCGGCTGGAAGGTCTTCAAACCGAGTTAGGCTTTAGCTCTTACATTAACTCCAACCGGGCTATGATTGACGTCTTGGCCATTACCATCGCATTGATGGCCGGTACCGCCGGTTTGCCGCACGTGATTGTTCGCTTCTATACGGTTCCCAGCGTGCGGGCTGCTCGCTACTCCGCCGGTTGGGCGCTGTTGTTCATTGCTTTGCTGTATACCACTGCTCCGTCGCTGGCTGCTTTCGCCAAGCTGAACCTGATCGAAACGCTGAATGGCGTTTCCGCAGATGCTGTGCAAACCGCCCCCGAACTGAGTTGGGCCAGAAGTTGGGAAACCACCGGTCTGCTTACCTTTGAAGACAAAAACGGTGACGGTGCCTACATTATGGCGGCCGATGATACAAACGAAGTGACCATTGACCGCGATATTATCGTACTGGCTACGCCAGAGGTTGCCGGTCTGGCTGCCCCCATCATCGCCATTGTGGCTGCTGGTGGTCTGGCCGCAGCGTTATCAACGGCTTCCGGGCTGCTGCTGGTTATCTCCAGTTCGCTGTCACACGATATTTACTATCGTTTGCTGAAACCGACCGCGTCGGAAAGTGAACGTCTGATTGTGGGTCGCCTGGTTATCTTCGGGGCTATTCTGGTTGCCGGTTACTTTGGTATCAATCCTCCCGGCTTCGTGGCCGAGGTTGTGGCCTTTGCCTTCGGGCTGGCTGCAGCCAGTTTCTTCCCCCTTATTCTGCTCGGTATCTTTGATAAACGCACTAATAACACCGGTGCGGTTGCCGGGATGATTGTTGGTCTGGTCTTCACCACCATTATGATTGTCGGACAACGGTCGGTGCAGTTGCTCGGCACCCCCGAACCGATGATTGGCCCCTTCATGGGCATCACCGCTCAAGGTATTGGCACGGTGGGGATGATCCTCAACTTTGTTATCGCCTTCGTTGTCTCACGTGCTACCGAAGCACCACCGCAAGAAATTCAAGATATGGTCGAGTCGGTCCGTATCCCGCGTGGTGCTGGGGCTGCTAGCAGTCACTAAGATTACGTAGAGTGCTAGAGCGTTCTTGAACGTACGCTAGTCCCTCTGGGATAATGTTTGAGAGGGGTGTGACACGCACCCCTCTCTTTTTCTTCGAAAGCTCCAAAAAAATAAAAAAAGAAAGTTAAAGGTTGTTCTCGTGGGCAAAGCTATATCTCCCACTTTTGCGACGACTTTTTAGAAATATAAACACAAAAGCTTACAGAAAACACCGTTATACAGTACCGTCAATAGGCATACCATTTGCATGAATGTTGTAGAATTTATCGAGCATCTTCATCCGTTTGATTATCTGACTCCGCAAGAACTTGATCAGATCACGGCCGAACTTATTCAAAAGGAGTATCCCGGCGACAGTTTGATTCTTGAGCAAGGCGGAGAAATCAGCCAATATGTATATGTTATTCGTCACGGATCGGTGAAACTTCAGCGCGACGGACGGGCGCTTCAGATACTTGAAGAGGGCGAACTTTTTGGGTTTCCTTCTCTACTTAGCCATAGTCCGCCTTCATCAAACGTTATTGCCGATGAGCCTACATCGCTGTTGCTCATTCCTGAAGCAGTTTTTCAAACGCTGCTGCAAAATGAGGATTTTGCTGAACATTTCAATAAAAACTTGAGTAGTCGATTGCAAAAACTTGCCAATATCGACTCGCGGCCGGCCGAGGATAGTTTAACAAGCCCGGTTAGAGCGCTTATGGTTCACTCGCTGGTTTCCGTAACTCCCGACACCACAGTTTTAGCTACAACACAACGTATGCGTGAGTCACGTGTAAGCTGCGTTATTGTTGAAAGCGAACCACCGGGCATTGTCACCGACAGAGACCTGCGCAACCGTGTTTTGGCCCAAGGTTTGAGCACGGATATTGAAATTAGCCAGGTCATGACGCAGCCGGTTAAATCCGTTGCGGCGGATACGCCGCTTTACAGTACGCTGTTACTTCTTTTTGAAGAAGGCTTTCATCACCTACCGGTAACGGAGCACGGTGATATTGTCGGTTTGATAACAACCACCGATTTACTGCGCCATCAAGCGCAAAGTCCGTTTTACCTACTAAAACGGCTTGAAACGCTGGATGGATCGGCTGAAAGCTTAGCCTCATACAACCCCCAACTGTTGCAAACGGTGCAAGGCTTGTTTGACAGCGGCTTAAACCCAATACAAATTGGTCGGGTTGTGTCCAGCATCAATGATACGTTGTTAAAACGCTTGTTAGTTTTGGCCGAAGAAATCTTTGGCCCCCCGCCCACACCATACACTTGGCTTATTTTTGGCTCCGGGGGACGCTCGGAGCAAATTCTGCTCACCGATCAAGATAACGCACTGGTCTATTTAGAAGACACGCCGGAAGCCAAAAGCTATTTTAGCCGGTTGGCCGAATATGTTACCAACGGTCTTCTGCAAGCCGGCTTTCCACCCTGCCCCGGCGGCTATATGGCTACCAACTGGTGCTATCCGCTAGACCACTGGAAAGCCCTATTTGAAGAGTGGACTCGATCGCCACAGCCTCAGGCTATTCTTGAGGCTGCTATTTTTTTCGATTTCCGGGCAGTTCATGGTACACTGTCCCTGGATTCCATAGAAAAGCTCGTTTTAGAATCGGGAGAGTACGATCTTTTTTTAGCCCACATGGCGCGGACGGCAGTTCGTTTTCGCCCTCCGCTCGGCTTTTTTGGTCGAATTCGTCAAAAAGATGGCTTTGTAGACCTCAAAAAAGGCGGCATTGCGCCCATTGTTGGGTTGGGTAGAGTGTACGCCTTAGAATGCGGTTCGCAAAGTCGTGCCACAGTAGATAGACTGGAAGATGCCGTTAACGCCGGCAGCTTAAGCCAGCAAGGGGCTGAAAACTTAGCCGAGACATTTCGTTTTTTGCAGTGGCTCCGATTACGTCACCAATTGGAAGAGGCGCACTCTCACCGAACACTCGATAATAAAATCCGGTTGGAGAATCTTTCTCACCTGGAAAAACGCTATCTCAAGGATGCTTTTTTGGTCATCCACGAGATGCAGGAATCGGCTGAATTACGCTTTAGATTAGCCATGTTGGGCTAGCCCTAGAGCATGTTCGCCAAAAAGAGAGGAGGCCAAAGTATGAACCGATTTGTAATTCGAGGCCAGCGATTAATCGCTATCTTTTTTATTGGCTGCTTACTCTTCAATTACCCTCTCCTTTCTCTCTTTAGTACCACCGGCATGCTGTGGGGCATTCCCATTCTATACATTTATGCATTTACTTCGTGGCTCATTATTATTGTGTTGATGTTTATCGCCATTAAGCTGCGACACTAAGAGTGCTATAAGCAATCGGTTATACCAAGGCTAACTAACTATGATGTTACAGGGCGGTATAATTTTATTTGTCTCCTTTGCCTACATCGGCATCCTGTTTGCCATTGCGCACTACAGTGATAAACGGGCCGATGCCGGACGGAGCGTTATCAGTAACCCGTATATCTATTCCCTTTCGTTAGCGGTTTACTGTACAGCCTGGACCTTTTACGGCAGCGTTGGTCACGCTGCCAGCACCGGTATAGGCTTCCTGCCCATCTACTTGGGGCCTACCTTGATGGCTGCCCTGTGGTACCTGGTGATGCGAAAAATCATTCGCATCAGTAAGTTACACCACATCACCTCCATTGCCGACTTTATCAGTTCGCGCTACGGCAAAAGCAGTTCGTTGGCCGGACTGGTAACGATTATTGCGGTTGTCGGCATTATCCCCTATATCTCGCTGCAACTCGAAGCTGTTTCGACCAGTTTTGCCGTTATGTGGGAACATTCGGAAATAGCGGCTACTGTGCCCCGAAACAACATGACTATCTTTAGCGATACGGCCTTTTATGTAGCGCTGCTCTTAGCCATGTTTGCTATCATTTTTGGCACCCGCCACCTTGATACCACCGAACGACACGAGGGTCTGGTTGCCGCTATCGGTTTCGAATCGATTGTTAAGCTCCTGGCTTTTTTGGTGGTTGGTTTTTACATTACCTACGGAATTTTTAATGGCTTTGGCGACATCTTTACCCGGGCTTCGCAAGTTCCGGAGTTGCAAACGCTCTTTACGATGGAAAATGCCGGTACATACACCGATTGGACATGGCTGATGTTCCTATCGATGATGGCCATTATGTTTCTGCCCCGCCAATTTCAAATGACCGTAGTTGAAAATGTAAACGAGAAACATTTAGATAAGGCCATTTGGATGCTGCCGCTCTATCTGCTGCTGATCAATATTTTTGTCCTGCCCATTGCGCTGGGCGGGCGGCTGCTTTTTCCTTCCGGTGTGGTCGATGCCGACACGTTCGTTTTAACCATTCCCATCTCACAGGGGCAAGAAGAGTTGGCTTTGCTGGTCTTTCTGGGTGGTTTGTCGGCGGCAACGGGGATGGTTATTGTCGCCACGGTATCACTGAGCACGATGGTTTCAAACGAGCTGATTATGCCGGCCCTGCTCCACTTTGGCCCACTGCGGCTGTCGAAAAGCCGTGATTTAGGGGGCGTGCTGTTAACTATTCGGCGCAGCACCATTATTATCGTGCTGCTGTTGGGGTATGTTTATTTTCGAGCTACCGGAACTTCATACACACTGGTCTCGATTGGCCTTATCTCCTTTGCCGCGGTGGCCCAATTCGCGCCCTCTATTTTTGGCGGTATTTATTGGAAAACGGGTAATCATTTGGGGGCCATCACCGGTTTGAGCGCCGGATTTGTAATGTGGACCTATACGTTGTTCTTACCCTCGCTAGCCGAGTCGGGCTATCTTTCTCCCAGCTTCATCGCATCGGGGCCGTTCGGCATCGAACTGCTTAAGCCGTATGCCTTGTTAGGTTTGTCGGGTCTCAATCCCATAACCCACTCTCTCTTTTGGAGTATGCTGGTTAACGTCGGCGGTTATATGATCCTTTCGCTTGTGGGCCGGCAAACCATCATCGAGCACAGTCAAGCTGCCCAATTTGTTGACATTTATAAACAGGCCGAAGATAACGATATACGTCTCTGGCGCAGTACATCATCGGTGCCGGTTATTCGCTCTATTCTGGAACAGTTTCTATCACCAGCGCGGGTGGATGAAGCGCTTAACCAATACGCCCAGAAACGTAACTTAGATTGGTCTAAAGATGATGTCGCCGATACGGAGCTTATCAATTACGCCGAAAGGCTGCTGGCCGGTTCGGTCGGTTCGGCTTCGGCCCGGGTTTTGATAGCCTCGGCTGTAAAAGAAGAGCCGGTGAGCATGGATGAAATGATGTACATGCTCGACGAAACCTCAAAAGTTATCGCCTACAGCCGCGAACTTGAACAGAAATCGCGCGAGCTGGAACTGGCGACCTCTGAACTGCGCGCCGCCAACGAGCAGCTAAAACAAGTTGACCGGCTCAAAGATGATTTCATTTCGACCGTCACCCACGAACTGCGCACGCCGCTGACTTCTATTCGGGCTTTTTCTGAAATTTTGTACGACAACCCCGATCTGGATAGCGCTCAGCGCAGCAAATTTATGAACATCATCCTCAAAGAAAACGAGCGCCTGACGCGGCTCATCAACAACGTCCTGGATCTGTCCAAAATCGAGTCGGGTAAAATGGAATGGCATCTCACCACCCTCGATCTTAAAGAGGTTATCGAAGAGTCGGTGGCTACGGTTGAACAGCTTATTAAAGAAGAGAACATCACCCTCGATCTTGATTTGTCCGAACCCACTTCGCTAACCGTTAGCGACCGTGACCGCATCACCCAGGTGTTGCTCAATTTGCTGTCAAACGCCATCAAATTTTGTGATAGAGAAAACGGAAAAATCACCGTACGGCTCGGTGAGGTTGATGAACAGCTCAGTGTATCGGTTTTAGACAACGGGCCGGGCATTAAATTAGAAAATCAAGAACTTATCTTCGATAAATTCCGCCAGGTTGGCGACACCCTTACCGACAAACCGCAAGGAACGGGGTTAGGATTGCCGATATGCCGCCAAATTATCACCCACTTTGGCGGCGATTTGTGGGTAGAAAGCAGGCCGGGTAACGGCTCTAAATTTATATTTACATTGCCTGTGGTGGCTCCTAACGAGGATGGTTCAGATAATGAGCCGGATTACACCCCGCCTATCTTTGCCAACGGGCAAACGCAGAAGGAGCAGGGATAAAATTATGACCAAAAAAGTATTGATTGTCGATGACGAAGCAAACATCGTAATTTCTTTAGAATTTCTCATGCAACAGGCCGGTTATCAGGTTGAAATTGCCCGCAACGGTGAAGATGCCCTTACCGTGGTCAATGAATTCAAACCCGACCTCGTTTTGCTTGATGTTATGATGCCCAAAGTAAACGGCTTTGATGTCTGCCAAAAAATTCGCGATAACGCCGAATTGGAGGACACAAAGATTATCATGCTCACCGCCAAAGGGCGCGATGTTGAAGTAGCAAAAGGCATGGCCCTGGGGGCAAATAGCTACGTTATAAAACCTTTTTCTACTAAACAGTTGGTTTTAGAAGTTCAGCGCGTGCTGGAAGAATCATGAACCGATCACAGTTTTCCTATTTGTTAGGGCTAAGTGGATTTTTTATTTTTCTTACGGGGATTGCCTCCGGGTTAGCTTTCTTCATGTGGACAACCGGAAATTCGCCCGACCAAGTCTTAAATTCCGAAGCGATTTCCGGGCCGAAGCTGTGGCCGTTTGGTATTTTGCTGCTGCTGCTGTTATTTGTGGCCTATTTGCTGCATCGTGCCTTCAAAGCCTACTTCTTTACGGTGAAGAGTTTGGCCGAAGAGATGACCCTCATCCTTTCGGCCAACCCCACACATCGGGTTAAACCGGAAGGGCCGGCGGAGGTAAAGCAGCTTGGGCAAACCATCAACGCCTTTGCCGACAGATTTCAATCGCTGCTGGCCGATGACGAAGCCAAGATTCTCAAGGCCAAAGCCCAGCTTGAAGAGGAGCGCAACCGGCTGGCCGCACTGGTATCAGAACTGGGCGAAGGCGTGGTTGTCTGTAACCTTGAGGGTCAAATTTTACTCTACAACCGCCGGGCCAAACAGCTTCTCAGCCGCAAGGTGGAAAAACAAGTCAACGGCAACGGTTCTTCAAGTGGCTTTGTCGGTTTGGGGCGCTCGATCTTTGGCTTGGTGGATTACGACTCAATTACCCACGCCTTAGAAGATATAGGCTACCATCTTGAAAAAGAAACCAGCCGGCCTGTCTCCAACTTTGTCACCAACGCCTCTAACGACCAGCTTGTTCGCGCCCGAATGGTGCCGGTGCTGGACCAACAAAAAGAAATTACCGGTTTTGTGCTAACCCTGGAAGATATCACCCAGCAGCTAGAAGCCAGCACCCGGCGCGATATTTTACTGCAATCGCTCACCGAAGGAACCCGCGCTTCGCTGGCCAACATTAGAGCCGCTATTGAAACCATCGAAGAATATCCCGAGATGGATGCGGAACGGCTGGGTACGTTTAGAAAAATCATTCGCGAAGAGTCCGAAATGCTCAGCGAAAAGCTAAACGAAACCATTACCGATCATACCGCCGATCTGCGCTCGAACTGGCAACTAGACCCGATTTTGGGTAGCAATCTTATCTGGGCCATTCGCCGCCGCTTTGAAGAGAAACTCAATATTACCACCCACGTTGAGTATGAGGAAGAGGATTTGTGGCTCAATGTTGACAGTTTTGCCGTCGTCCAGGCCCTTACTTCAGTGATGCGCCAGCTCAGAATTGATTATGATGTTACCGAAGCCTCGCTGCGGCTAAAAAAGACCGGGCGCATTGCCGCTTTGGATATGATTTGGAATAACGTTATTGTTGATCCGGATACATTGTGGGCCTGGCAAAATGAAGCCTCTATTTCCGATGGCGAAGGCTTCCCGCTGCCCCTCAAAGAGGTGGCCGAAAGACACGGCGGCGAGATTTGGTGCCAAACCGACAAAGAGATCGGCCAAAGCTATATGCGATTGCTGCTACCTACCACCCAGCCTAAACCAACCTGGCAAGTGCCCGTGGTGCAAACCAACAGCCGGCCCGAATATTACGATTTTGATCTGTTCCATCAGGCCGGCCAAAAGCCGGAACTGGACGAACAGCCGCTGTCGGACCTGACCTACACCGTCTTCGATACCGAAACCACCGGCCTTAACCCGGCGCAAGGCGATGAAATCATCTCGATTAGTGCTGTTCGCATTGTCAACAATCGTCTGCTGCGCCAAGAGGTGTTCGATCAGCTCATCGATCCGAAACGGCCCATTTCCAGAGCCTCAATTGACATTCACGGGATTAAGCCCGATATGCTCAAAGGCCAGCCTCATATCGAACAGGTCTTACCGCAGTTTTGTAAGTTTTCGGAAGATACGGTGTTAGTGGCCCACAACGCTGCTTTTGATATGCGTATGCTGCAAATTAAAGAGGCAGATTTGGGTATTAAATTCATTAATCCGGTATTGGACACCTTATTATTAGCCGCGGTAGTGCATCCCAACCAACAAGATCAAAGCATCGAAGCGATTGCCCAGCGGTTAGGTGTCAATGTGTTTGGTCGGCATACATCTTTAGGCGATGCCATTGTCACGGGCGAAATTTTTCTCAAATTGATATCGCTGCTAGCCGAACAAGGCATCACCACCTTAATGCAAGCCCGTGAAGCAGCAGAGAAAACCTATTACGCTCGAATTAGTTATTAAGCTCGAGGAGGAGGAAGTAAGGAGTAATAAATAAGGAGTAAGAAGTAGAGAGTAAGCGTAAATGACAGAGCAAAGTGAAACAAGGCGGAGTGAGCATCCTCAGATGCCAACGGTGAGAGCAAATCCGCTCCGCATCTGAGGATGCTGCGCTCCTTTAAAGAGGTAGAAGAGGGAAGTAATGTGTTTTTCCCTATTCTCTACTCCTTACTCCCTACTCCTTAATTCCTGCTCCTTGAGTACATAAAAATATTTTAGAGAGAGGAATAACGCAGCAAGTTGGCGTCGATTCCAAAACCACGAGAGAAGGAGGTCAAAGCGCAGAACGATTCTAATGCGAACTTTACAAATACCTTTGGTAGTAAGAAGTTATTCACAGTAAATTAGACATTTAGTTAATCGAGGAGGATTAAAACCCTTATGTCCGGTGAATTTGATAAAGTATATGCAGAATGGAAAGCAGATCCGCAGGGATTTTGGGCTAAGGCAGCTGAGGACATTGACTGGTATGAGAAATGGGATAAAGTACTTGATGACTCAAATCCCCCCTTCTATCGCTGGTTTCCGGGGGCGGTTGTTAACACATGCTACAACGCCATTGATCGCCACGTAGAAAGTGGTCGAGCCGACCAACTGGCGCTTATTTATGACAGCCCGGTTACCGATACCGTAAAAAAATATACATACAGCGAACTACAAGACGAAGTTGCCCGTTTTGCCGGAGCCTTACAGGGCCAGGGCGTTGAAAAAGGCGACCGCGTTATCATCTACATGCCGATGATACCGGAAGCGGCCATTGCTATGTTAGCCTGCGCCCGAATTGGTGCTATTCACTCTGTGGTCTTTGGTGGTTTCGCATCAAACGAGCTGGCCACCCGCATCAACGATGCTGCGC
>JAGRBZ010000230.1 GCA_020433805.1 Anaerolineae bacterium | reverse complement strand
CCGTCTGAACCAATCTAATTATCCTTTATGGGCATTTCTAATTGTCGCTAATGGGTATTTCTAATTGTCGTTTGACAATTGCACGAATTTTCACCAATTTTGTTATTGTATTCGTGTTCATTTGTGTAATTCGTGGTTAAAACAGTTTCCCCATCGCATGGACCCACTGTCTTTTGTTTTGATATGCTGAAAAATCACCCCAAATTGGCTAATCTGAAATGTCTTACCCTCCTATCTTGTACCCATTTTTGATTTCAAATAAAAAACTAGTTTTGTCGGCTTAACGTCTTGACCAAGCTAGAGTTGCATGAACCGTTTAGAAACCGGCTACCCTCGAAAAAGAAAGCAATACATCGCTGTGGAGATCCTTTAATCCGCCCGGTTTCGAACGTAAATAAAGACCTTGATTAACCCGCGATTGACGAACTCAGGACAGAATAAATCCGGTCAAGTAGGCGGTAAACCTCTGAATTAAACTCAATTGAATGGCAAAAACTTAAGATCACCATTGAGATCAACAAGTATCATGTTGTTCTACAGATTAAGGAATAGCAGAATGAAGAGTGGCATGGGGTACGAAAAATTTTATTAGTTTTTATATCGGTCCCGAAGTTGGCAAGTGGATAAAGCTTAGTATAGCATAGCGTTCTAAAGAATTTCTAAAAAAAACCTAAAAGTTTCCTTTAGAAAAGGGTTAGAATCAATAAGAGCTGCTCCAAAGAGCAGCTCTTATTACTATGTTCTAAGATAGATGGTCGCATTAAGCCTACAGGATTTAGCCTTTTTGAGCCGCCTTCTCGATCAATCAATAAAAACTGTACCAATTAAATGTTAATTAGCCCTGGTGAATTATTGCCTTGGATAGGATTGTTTTTCAAAGCGATAGCCCACACCGTGTTCGGTTACAAAGTAGATGGGGTGGCGTGCGTTTGGCTCTATTTTTTTACGCAGGTTGGAGATATAGACGTGTACATATTCAGGGTTGTTTTCATAACCCTTGCCCCAGACATGCTCTAAAATCTGTTCAAAGGTCAAAACCTGACCGGCGTGTTGGTAGAGGTAGGTTAATAAACGTCGTTCGAGGGCACTTAGTTTTATCGGCCGATTTTCAATTGTCACTTTACATGTTTCTGTATCGAGACTGAGATAGCCGTCACCATAGAATGTCGGCTTTTCCTTGCGGTGATAAATGTATACGCGCCGAAGAACTGCTTCCACGCGCGAGAGCAAAACGCTGATACTGACAGGTTTTGTAATATATTCATCTGCGCCATATTCTAGCCCTTGAATAATATCGGAGTCGTGCACTAATGCTGTGAGCATAATGATCGGAACTTCAGAAACCTCACGTATCCGTCGGCATACTTCCCAACCATCCATGCCAGGCATCATGACATCGAGAATAATCAAATCAGGCTGGTGTGCAAAAAAAAGTCGTAATGCTCCATAACCCTCAATTGCTGTATGGACATTAGCCCCAGCGCTGGACAGAGCGGTTTTTATAACCGCTACTAGATCAGGGCTGTCTTCAACAACAAGTATATCTTTCCCTTGAATCATATTCACTACTTCACCCCATCGAATAGCGTGGGAACAATCTGACTGAGTGGCAGAGCTATCTGGCTCAATACTTTTGCTCTATTTACTGAATAGGATACCAAAAGTTATACAAAATTGCCACCGCATTTGCTAGGCAATTTGTCGGGTTGTTTCTGCTATGGTAGGCGAAAATGCTTATTTTGGGAAAAATTACAGCGAAATGTTAATTTGTTTTTATAAGATAAGGTGCATATCCCCAAACTCGTGCCACAGATAACGTTGGGTTAATGCTTCTTGATAGGTCAACGCTATATGTCGATCACCGGCCAGTGCTTGTAGCATATGTAGATGCGAAGCTTGTGGTTCGTGCAGCCCGGTTAGCATGGCGTTAACCGCCTGAATTTGGAAATCCGGCGTGATTACCAGCTTGGTCCATCCCTGACCAGGATGGGTTACACGATCGGTGCCTGTTACTGTTTCCAAGGCGCGAACCACGGTGGTTCCTACCGCTACAATACGTTTTCTGGCAGCACGAGCTGCATTGACTAAGCTAGCCGTTTCAGCCGGAACGCGATAGAACTCCTCATATGGCGGCTCATGGCTTTCCAAGCTAGCGACACCGGTATGCAGCACCAGCGGTGCCACTTGTACACCCTTGGCCACCAGCTGCGTGATTAGTTCCGGAGTAAAAGCCCGTCCGGCCGATGGCATCTCAGCGCTACCCGGTTCGGTTGCGTAGACGGTTTGGTAATATTCAATCGGCCAGCGCTGTTTGACATAGCTGTAGCGAATAGGAAAACCGTGGTTGGCCAAATAATCGTTCAGTGGCATAGGTAGCTCTAGCGTAGCGACCCACAACCGCACGCCGGCGTTAGTCTGGCTACGTTGCTCACTGCGATAAGCTGTATGCAGGGTAACGGATGCTCCGGCAGGCAGCGTAATGGTCTCGCCCGGTGTGGCCGTATAGAAAGGTTGGCTGCTGTGTGCATTCGGTTGGCGCACCTCAACCAGCCACATTTGGGCCGGTAAGCGTGTTGAGAGATGAATTTCAACGGGGCTGCCGTCGGCGCGTCGACCCGTTACCGCTGCGTTGAGGGTGCCGCTGGTATTGATGACCACTACATCGCCCGCTTTTAAGAAGTCGGGCAGTTGGCTAAAGGTAGTATGACTGATGGTGTCGGTTGAGCGATACGAGACCATCAACCGCACCCCATCGCGGGTCAACCCACGGGCTTCCGGTGGTTCGCTCGCTTCCAACTCGGGCGGAAGCTGAAAGTCAAACGGCATTGTTCCCGGCATCGTTCCCTTACGTTTATTTTTATGCGTGGCCGCTTTGACCTCAGTTAACAAGCGAGCCGGCGTCTGTGCTTCCACCAAATCGAGTAGCGATAGTTCTTCTGTAAAGCCATTCATCTTATCGTCCTCTTTCATTAATAATTAGCCTGATTGAAAAGCAGCCAAACGCATGGCGTTCACATCGTGAGCGCGATATCGCCCGCTTGGCAGTTCGCCACTGAGCAGTTCGATCAGACCGGGGACGCTCTCCTCCGGTAGAGGACGGTCGCTGATATCGTCATCGGGAAAAGCTTCTTGATGCATCTGGGTTTGCATGTCGCCGGGATCGACCCAGTAAACGCGCCATTCCGGTTTTTCAGCGGCCAAAACGGCTGAGAGCTGCTCTAAAGCGGCTTTGCTGGAGCCGTAACCGCCCCATCCGGGGTAATCCTCTACACCGGCATCGCTGGTAATGTTGAGGATGCGAGCGTCAGGCTTTAGAGTCGATTGCACCGCTTGCAGCACCCCTAACGGGGCCACAACGTTGACTCGATAGACCTGTTCCAGTACCTCCAATGGATAGTCGAGCAGGTGGGGTTGCGGGCTGGGACCAAGGATACTGGCATTGTTGATGACCGCATCTAGTCCACCCAAAGAGTCCGCAGCATGGGCCAATGCCCGGCGATGCGTCCCGGATGTGACATCACCGGGCATAGCGATAATCTCAGTTAGACGGGTGAGTTCAGTCTCCACCTGCTGCAGAGCATCCTCTCCACGCGCGTTGATAATGAGCTGCCATTGATGGTGAGCCAAATAGCGAGCCAGTGCCAAACCAAGTCCACGGGATGCGCCGGTGATAAGGGCCGTTTGTTTGTTTGATAACGTCATAGTTTATCTCCATTTGAGTTTATTGGGTTTATAGAGTTTTGGAGTTTTCAGCGTGATATGTCTGTAAACTGTGTGCGTCAGATCTGAGCCTAAGCTAAGGCAGTTCCAAGAAAATGATCACCCAGATATTGGGCAGCCGATAAAACGTAATGCGTAAAACGTAAGGATTTTGGCGAGAACCACGCTTTACGTTTCACGTTTTAGCCGACTTAGATTTAAGTGATTTATGCCTAAGGTAATATTTGAACTTAAGGCTGACCGCTAAAGGCTGATAGCTGAACGCCCACGTTAGTTTTTATGGTATCAAAAAACAGCACCTATCACATCGGGCGAAGGCGCAGCTTACTTACAATGAAAAAGAACAGGCTTTGTACCTGGCCTTTTGGACAGTGTTTACGGATTTGGTGGAGATTACTTTTGCCTTAATTTTTGGCGAAGAACCAGCCAGCTAAAGTAAGGCACGGCTTTCCATATGCGACGCCAGCGCCACGGCTGGGTCGCGAGGCGATGGAACCACTCCAGGTGTAGCTGCTGAAGCCAGCGGGGCGCGCGCTTCGATGTTCCGGCTAGAAAATCGAACGATCCGCCGACGCCGATGCAGACCGGAATTTGGAGTCGCTCTATGTTGCGGGCAATCCATTTATCTTGTTTGGGATGACCGTAGGCAACCAGGAGAATATCGGGCCGGGTCGGGAGAATACGTTGCAGCAAATCTTCGTTCTCTTCGATGGCAGGCGACCCGGCGTAATAGCCCGCGACTTGGAGTTGGGGGTAGCGCTGTTTTAGCTTAGCGATAGCTTGCTCTGCGACTCCCTCTTGCGCCCCTAAAAAGAAAATGCGATAGCCATGCCGATGGGATAGTTCCGCCAATTGGCCGACCAAATCGGATCCGGCTACGCGCTCCGGCAGCGGGGTTGTGTTTAAGAATCGAGCCGCTTTTAAGAGGCCGATGCCGTCAGGCAGCGACAGTGCGGCCCTGTTGATGATGTGGCGAAACGCTTCATCGTGCTGGGCATCAACGACAAATTCCGGGTTAGTGGTTGTCAGTTGGTGAGGCCGGCCGCCGGCAATAAACTGCTCGATGAGTGCCAGCGTTTGGATAGTGGTCACAGCATGGATCTTGACGTTGAGGATGGTCGCTGTGGGGGGAATCGTTTGGTTCATCATGACGTCAGGGTCTCCAAAATTTGTTGGGCCGCACGATCCCACGAAAACTTTTCGAGCTGTGCCAATCCCTTTTTGATAAGATCGTGACGTAGAGCATCGTCATTCACCAGCCGAACTATTCCGGCAGCGATATTTTCGTGCGAATGGGGATCGATTAATAAGGCCGCATCACCGGCCACTTCCGGCAGCGATGAAACCGTGCTGGTTAGCACCGGCGTCTGACAGGCCATGGCTTCGAGTACAGGCAGTCCGAACCCCTCATATAATGAAGGAAACACATAGGCTAAGGCTCCCGACAGAAGGGCGGGCTTATCGGCATCATCGACGAAACCGGGAAATATAACCCGGTCGCTTAAGTGCAGATGTTGAACGCGGGCAAATATTTCATCATAGAGCCAGCCTTTTTGCCCGGCAATAACGAGTTTAAGTGAAGGAGGGAGCTGTGCTTGCGCTACATGGAACGCTTCAATCAACCTCACCAGATTTTTGCGAGGGTGCAGCGTGCCAAGATAAAGAAGATAATCTTTGGTAATTCCGTACTTAGTTTTAGCCTGCGTCATACGGGTTAGATCATCGACAGGCGCTAGATTTTCATTACGGCCCAGGTAGATAACATGAATGCGGTCGGGGTCCCCGTGATAAAAGTCGATGAGGTCTCGCTTTGTCGCCAGGGAGTCGGCAACAATGTGTCGAGCGACACGGGTATGGCGTCGCGTCGTCCAATCGAGATACCAGCGATCAAAAGGACGATGGGCGGCGGGGTAGTACTTGTAACCCAAATCATGAACCGTAACGACTGCCGGAACCGGGCAGTAAAATGGTACAACGTGAGCCGGTACAAAGAGGTGGTGCGGTGGGTTCTGTTGAAGTTCCGCCGCCAGTCGCAGATGGGTCCACATGCGGGGCCAGGGAATGACTCGGGTTTCGACATGCGCTGCGTCGGGCCAGTCTGTATGTTGCGGTGGGTGGGGGGTGTACAATCGTAGGCGTAGCTCATGATTTGATAAACCGGCCAGCGCTTTGATGAGTTCGAGCGAGTAGGTTTCGGTGCCGGTGCGTCGCGCTCGAGCGGCTCGACTGGCGTCGATGCCAAGAATAAGAGGCGAAGAAGGCGAATTGGATCGGTTACTGTGCTTGGCTTGCGTCATCGCCTTATTTTACGCTAAGTCGGGCAAAAATTCTTTTAATGGCGCTATGGCTAGCGCCCCTTGGCGTAAGACTCGCGG
Source organism: Anaerolineae bacterium (assembly GCA_020433805.1). GTDB lineage: Bacteria > Chloroflexota > Anaerolineae > 4572-78 > J111 > JAGRBY01. The sequence continues at coordinate 7,021 of JAGRBZ010000230.1, read as the reverse complement.
CGGCGTGCTACTCAAATCGATGATGGTGGAGGGCTGGGTTGATGGGCTGGGGCCACCATCTAACACCAACGGTAATGTTGGCCCTAACTGTGTCGCGACTGCTTGAGCGGTTGTAGGGGTGTCTTGACCGGAGATATTAGCACTGGTCACAGCTAGTGGACGTCCAAATTCGATAACCAATTTAAGGCTAACCGGGTGATCAGGTATGCGCACGGCAACAGTATCCTGTCCGGCGGTTACATCATCGGGCAGGGCCGCCACCTTAGGCAGCACTACGGTTAGGGGGCCGGGCCAAAATTTTTGCAGCAGTGGCCAAGCCTGGTTCGGAACGTTACGGGCAACCAAATTCAAATCATCAATTTGATAGATGAAAACGGGTAGCCCTTTTTCGGGAGGACGTTTTTTGAGGGCAAAAATTTGGCGGACGGCAAAACGTTCGAAGGCGTTGGCTCCAAGCCCGTACACGGTATCGGTTGGAAACGCTACAGCTTCTCCCTCGCGCAGCAGTCGACGGGCGAGTTTGATGGCTTTTGATGATGAGGCGGGTAGAATTTGGGTCATTACTTCCTCTGACTGAAATTTTCACTGGCGGCTAATGTACTCTCAGACGCTGTCTCTGTCAATTTCTTTAGTAAGTCGGTAGATTAAAAATCTCGGTAGCTCTGCACGAAATCGTGGTAGCGTTAGAACCCAGGTTTTTCTTGAACATGAGACCGACAAAGGCTTCTATGGGTTCTCAATTGGGCAACATGCTTACAATTGTGGCAAAAACCTGGGTTCTTTACCACGTTCCACGGTTTAATGTTGTGCTACCAAAATCTCATTGTTGTGTAAATTTTTAGAAAGGCGCGTAAGAAAGTCAAGAACTGGTTCGTCTAGTAAAGGAAAGTAAATAAATTCGATAATTGTTGCTTTTACTGGCTCTATTATTTAGCGCTGTTAAAAAAACATACTATACTTACACGTATAGTAGTGCTACTACAAACATAAATTTAAGGAGAAGTGATTTTATGTCTAAACCAATTCATGTGTCCGATGTCGAATTCTCGGAAAAAGTTTTGAAATCTTCAACACCCGTCGTGGTTGATTTCTGGGCACCGTGGTGTGGACCCTGCCGTATGGTGGCTCCGGTTCTCGATGAACTGGCTAAAGAGTATGGCGAAAAAATTGTCATCGCCAAAGTAAACACCGATGAGAATCCGCAATATGCTATGCAGTATGGCGTGCAGGGTATTCCGACGATGCTCTTTATTAAAGACGGCCAAGTTTTTGACCGCATTGTTGGCGCGCATCCGAAACCCTCTATTCAACAGCGCGTTGACAACATGCTGGCCGCAGTAGCGAGCTAAAAGCTCTCTAACAAATAATCAAGCAAAAAGCCCGCTATAAAAGCGGGCTTTTTTTGTGTTTTTAGCTACATAACACAACTCGTAGTCTAAAATGTGATTTTTCTCATATGAACAAGTGTTCTTGGTATTCTGGTAAGAGTTTGTTATAATTTTGGTACTATGGCTAAATTACGAACCCGTTATGTGTGTCAAGAGTGTGGCAGTACTCAGCCGAAATGGATGGGACGCTGCCCGGATTGTGGTGAGTGGAATACACTGGTCGAAACGCTGGTCGAGGCGACTTCATCGGGAGCCGTCGTCCAAACCTCACAACAAGCGTTGCTAGGGCGCTCGACGCCGCAGCCGCTCACCGAAATTGCAGCCGATAATTACCGGCGCACCATGCTGCCTATGGATGAGTTCAACCGGGTGTTGGGAGGCGGTTTGGTTCCCGGTTCACTAATTTTGATTGGTGGCGATCCTGGTATCGGCAAGAGTACTTTGCTGCTCCAAATATCGGCCGCGCTGGCCGACGAAGGCTCAGTGCTTTACATTTCGGGTGAGGAAAGCGCTCAACAGGTTAAACTACGGGCCGACCGTCTGCAAATTTCAAGTGACCGCCTGTTTATTTTGTCAGAAACCAATATGACTGCCATTATGGAGCATCTGCGTCAGGCGCTTCCCAAGTTTTTAGTTGTCGATTCGATTCAAACCGTCTTTTTGGAAGAGCTGCAGTCGGCTCCCGGTTCCGTGAGTCAGGTGCGCGAATGTGCCGCTCGATTTCAAGGCGTTGCCAAAGGGCAAAATGTGCCGGTATTCTTGATTGGGCACGTAACAAAAACCGGCACTATCGCCGGACCGAGGGTGTTGGAACACCTGGTTGATACCGTACTTTATCTTGAGGGCGAACGGTTCCATGCCTATCGGTTACTGCGAAGTGTGAAGAACCGGTTTGGTGCTACGAATGAAATTGGTATTTTCGAAATGGGCGATGTAGGGTTAAGTGAGGTACCGAATCCCAGTGAAATTTTTCTGTCGGAACGGTTGCCCGATGCCTCCGGATCAGCTATTGCGGTAACACTGGAGGGAACACGTCCGCTTTTGGTTGAGATTCAGGCGCTAGCCAGTACAACGAGCTTTGGCAATCCGCGCCGCACGGCAAACGGCATCGACATGAATCGGCTGCTGCTGCTTATCGCCGTGCTGACCAAGCGGGTTGGCGTTCGTCTGGCCGATCAGGATGTGTTTGTTAACGTTATCGGAGGCTTGCAAATCAACGAACCGGCTTCGGATTTGGCAGTGGCGGCGGCATTGGCATCTAGCTTCAAGAGCCGTCCGGTTGCGGCCGATTTGGCTATCGTGGGTGAGGTTGGTCTATCTGGCGAATTAAGAGCGGTAAGCCATATCGAAACGCGATTGAAAGAAGCGGCGAAACTTGGTTTTAAGCGCTGTCTTCTCCCGGCGTCGGTTCAATTGAAGCAATCTGATTCTTTACCGATAGAACTGCTAAAAGTTCGCTCACTGGGGGAGGCTCTGGAAATCGCGCTGGTTTAGCAATTTGGGCCTTTGATGAAGGGTGCATATTACGGAAACTTTGACATTTTGATCCGATTATGTTACCATGTCGGTTAAAATTTTCATAGTTTTTCTAACTTAATTTTATTGTTGCCCAAACAATCTAGAATTCATACCGTTAGCACTTATACTCTATTATTTTATTATTTTTTGTGATTTCATGTCTGTCTACTCAGCGTTTAACCGAGATACTCATATCGTTTTCATAGGTTCACCATCGTTAATGGCGTATAAACCTTTGTTATTTAACAAATACCAAAATAGATAGACAAATCAATCGTCATGTTGATATCCCCAATAAAGGGGAATGTCAATTGTCTCCCGTTTCATTACGATGAAACTCCGCTAACAATGGTTAAGTAGTGGTTTGGGCGAATGTACTATGCGTGCAGTCGCCTTTTTTGTTGTAATGCCGGCGTATACCGCTGCTGAATTAGTGGGCACAACTTGGGCAAACGATGAGGGAGATTTCATTTTAGGGATGAGCATAGAATTTGTTTTTCGTCTAGTCGGTATGGTTGTGTTTGCCATTATTGGTGTACAATCTAGCTATTTGTTTCAGCCCGACAATCCCAGCGAGTCGGCTCGATTGATTATTGTTTTGACCCTTTCGGGGGCAGCTTTAGGGTTGCTCGTAGCGCCATATCTCACGACGCGCCCATTTTATATGATTCAGGCCAAGCTGAAAAAGATGCCTGCGGCTAAATTATTAGCCGGGGTCATTGGTTTGGCCTTAGGGTTGGCTGTTGCTGCTTTATTGCATCCTTCACTTTCTAACTTGCCAGACCCCTATGGGGGCATCTTTCCTATTATCGTAAGCGTTATTTTTGGGTACATTGGCTTGGCGGTTATGGTGATGCGTCAGCGTGATATTTTTAATCTCGTTGGGCCGCGTATTATCTCCGGTAATCCTTTTGACGGATTAGGCCGCAAATCAACCGATGATGTACTTTTGCTGGATACCAGTGTCATTATCGATGGTCGCATTGCCGATATTAGCCAGACCGGTTTCATTCGCAATACGCTGTTGGTTCCGAATTTCGTCTTGGCCGAACTGCAATACATAGCGGACTCAGCAGATGCACTGCGGCGCAATCGGGGCCGGCGAGGTCTAGAGGTTTTAGAGCAGTTGCAAGAAAATTCACTGGTGCCCGTTCAAATAAGCGACCTCGATATCGATGGGGTCAAAGGCGTTGATGATAAGCTTGTTATGCTAGCCAAGCAGCTTGATTGTCCGATCGTCACAAACGATTTTAATCTCAACAGCGTAGCGAAACTTCAGGGCGTTGTTGTGCTCAATATCAACGAACTGGCCAATGCTGTGAAGACCGTAATTTTGCCCGGCGAAAACGTCGCGATTAAAATCATCCAGGAAGGGAAAGAACGGGATCAAGGCGTAGCTTATCTTGATGATGGAACGATGATTGTGGTTGAAAATGGCAGGCAACACCTAAACCGTAACGTTGAAGTCATGGTAACACGCGTGATACAAACCAACGCCGGTCGCATGATATTTGCTAAAATGGATAACTAATTATGACCCTCCGAATTTATAACTACCTTAGTCGGCAAGAAGAAACCTTTGAACCCCTCCACCCCGGTTTTGTAGGGATGTACGTCTGTGGGCCGACGGTATATGGCGATGCTCATCTAGGGCATGCCAAAGCTTATATTACCTTTGATATTGTGCATCGTTATCTTGAATATAAGGGCTACAAAGTCCGCTATGTGCAAAATATAACCGATGTCGGCCATCTCGTGGGTGATGGGGACGAAGGCGAAGATAAAATCGGAAAACAGGCTCGTATGGAGCAGGTTGAGCCGATGGAAATTGTTGAATACTACACGCGTAACTATTTCCGCGATATGGATTTGCTCAATGTTCGCCGACCGGATATTTCACCCCGAGCTAGCGGCCATGTGCCGGAGCAGATTGAATTAGCACAGATCCTGATCGATGAGGGCCATGCCTACGTCAGCGGCAGCAATGTCTATTTCTCCGTGGCAAGCTGGCCGGCTTATGGCAAACTTTCGCGCCGCAAGGTTGATGAATTGGAAGAAGGCGCACGTTTGGAAGTGGACAGTGATAAGCGCGATCCGCGAGACTTTGCCGTGTGGCGAGCCGCCACACCCGGTCACTTGATGCAGTGGAATAGTCCGTGGGGCCAGGGGTTTCCCGGCTGGCATGCCGAATGTACCGTGATGGCCCGCAAATATCTGGGCTTGCCGTTTGATATTCACGGGGGCGGTTTGGAAAACATTTTCCCCCACAACGAAAGTGAAATTGCCCAGAGCGAAGCCGCGTACGGTGGTGATTTCGCCCGTTACTGGTTACTCAACAATATGGTGACTATTGATGGCACGAAGATGGGTAAAAGCCAGGGGAATTCGCTTAACATTCAACAGCTCCTTACCGGCGATCACCCTCGTCTTTCGCAGCCTTATGGGCCGATGACAGTCCGATACTTCATCTTAAGTAGCCATTATCGCCAGACGACCGACTTTACGGATGATGCTCTGAGCGCTGCCACACGAGGCTACGAGCGATTGATTGGCACCGTAGGCCTGGTTCGGCAAATGCTGGCCCGGCAGGATAATGTTGATAGCACAGTTGATCCACAATTTGAAGGCGTACGCTCTGACTTCATAACCCGTTTTGAAGAAGCCATGAACAGCGATTTTAATACGCCCCAAGCTTTGGCTGCTCTTTTCGATTTCAATCGGGCGGTAAATACTATCATTAACAGCCAGCAACCGGTATCGAATGGAACATTAGAAGCAATTGATGAGACCTATCGCCAGTTAGGAGGCAATGTGTTGGGTATCATTCCTGATGAAATATCGACACAGAGTGGCGGTTCCGCCGGGTTAGAGGATAGTCTCATTCAAATTTTAGTCGACTTACGAGCAGCGGCTCGAAAAAACAAAGATTATGCCATCAGCGATGCCATTCGCGACCAACTGGCTGAGGCCGGGGTTGTGCTCGAAGATCGGCCGGACGGTACAGCCTGGAAGATAACGCGGTAGTTCAATTCGGTTATGGCAGAAATTCTCTACGGTCGTAATGCGGCACGTGAGTGTCTTCGAGCGCGGCGGCGGCACGTTCACGAGGTGTTAATCGCTGATACGGTTCAAGCATCTTCGATTATCGACGAAATTACGCTTTTAGCCGGACGGGCTAAAGTTCCCGTAAAACGAGTCTCGCGCAAAAATCTCGACAAATTGGCCGGTGGCCATCAAGGGGTTGTCTTAAAGACAGGTCGATACCCTACCGTTGATGTCGAAGATATTTTGCATCGAACTGCTAAGTTAGACGAAACACCTTTTATTATTGTTCTTGATCATATAGAAGACCCGCACAATTTAGGTGCTATCCTGCGGACAGCCGAAGTGGTAGGTGTGCATGGAGTCGTTCTGCCCAAACAACGGGCAGCAGGCATTACGCCTACCGTCGTCAACGTGTCAGCCGGTGCTGTAGAACATATGTGGATTGCCGAAGTTCCGAACTTAGTGCAAGTGCTTAAATGGCTAAAAGAGGAGGCAGTCTGGATCGCCGGTGTTGAGTTTGAACCGCAGGCTCAATTTTATCATCAGGCTAATTTATCCGGCTCACTTGCTTTGGTGGTTGGCAGCGAAGGTAAAGGCCTTAGCCGGCTAGTAAAAGAAACGTGCGATTTTTTAGTAAAGCTGCCGATGCGGGGTCACATCGACTCACTCAATGCTTCCGTGGCTTGTAGCCTGATGTTGTATGAAGTTTGGCGGGCCAGAGATTTTGTGAATAACGATTAAAAACGTAGAATAAATTTGACTCTTAAGAAATAATTCGTATACTTGATTTTTGCACGGCGCGATTGCGCCGTGTTTTTAAGTCCAAATTCGGAGGGATGCCCGAGTGGCTAAAGGGGGCTGACTGTAAATCAGCTGGCTATGCCTACGGCGGTTCGAATCCGTCTCCCTCCATTAACTTCGCGTACAGTTACACAACTTGGCTGTATGCATTCCAGAGCCATCTAAAAGTACTATAAAGGGGATTTTTTACACCATGGCGAAAGAGACATTTAAGCGAGATAAACCCCACGTGAATATCGGGACGATTGGTCACGTGGACCACGGAAAAA
>JAGRBZ010000022.1 GCA_020433805.1 Anaerolineae bacterium | reverse complement strand
CATAAGGTAACAATTTTCATTCTCGGTGTCGTCTCAATTGAGACTGCCAGACTTCTTTGAAAATAAAGGTTGTTCATGTCACGACGAGCGCCCCATTCGACTACGCTCAGGGCAGGCTAGAAGGAGAGAAGCCGTTCTCAACGTTGGAGAATTGCTTGGCTGGTGCTTGGCAATGACACTTTCATTATTTCATCTGCTTGGGGCCTATTTATGTCCCCTAACTGCTGGATCAATTTGGCAACCAGGCCGGTCCAGCCAGTTTGATGGCTAGCGCCCAATCCTGCGCCGTTGTCGCCGTGAAAATATTCGTTGAATAGAATAAGGTCGCGCCAGTGTGGGTCGTTTTGAAAGGTGGTTAGGCCGCCGTAGATGGGGCGTTGTCCATCACCGTTGCGTAGGAAAAGGCGGGTGAGACGTTGTGACAACTCGCGGGCTACCTCATCTAAGTTCATCATTTGCCCTGAGCCGGTGGGACATTCAACCCTGAGGTCATCGCCGTAGTAATGATGGAACTTTTGCAGCGATTCGATAATGAGGTAGTTGATGGGAAACCAAATTGGCCCGCGCCAGTTGGAGTTGCCGCCAAACAAACCGCTCTGTGACTCGGCCGGCTGATAATTGATGCTGAAGCTTTGGCCGTTGAGATTGAGGGTGTAGGGCGTTTCGTAAACTTTGGAAATGGAACGAATGCCATAGTCTGACAAAAACTCATTTTCGTCGAGCATGGTGCGCAAGACACCGATCAACCGCTCTTTGGTTAGAATAGAGACAAGATGGCGCTGCCCCACACCGGGTTCGTCGATGCTGGCCATACAAGTACTCAAGTGGGGTCGATTCTCGGTGAACCAATGCATACGCCGGTTAAAGTCCGGCATTGTTTCTAATAAATCCGGGTCCAACGTTTCTACGGCCAATAGCGGCATTAGCCCGACCAGCGACCGCACCTTGAGCGGCTCGATCCGATCATCCGGCAGATGGAGGGCGTCATAGAAAAAGCTATCTTCTTCATCCCAAAGCCTGATGCCCCGTCCGCCGATGTCAATCATCGCATTAGCGATACTCAGGAAATGTTCAAAAAATTTGGTTGCCAGGTCTTGATAAACAGGCTCTTCTTTCGCCAATTCCAAGGCAATTTGCATCATACCCAGGCTGTAGAAGCCCATCCATGCCGTGCCGTCCGATTGATCGATATGGCCGCCGATGGGCAGCATTGCGCTGCGGTCGAACAGGCTGATGTTATCCAGTCCGAGGAAACCGCCTTGAAAGATATTGTTACCTTCCTCATCTTTGCGATTAACCCACCAGGTAAAGTTAAGCAGGAGCTTATGAAAGATACCTTTAAGAAAGGTCGTATCCGGCTGGCCGCTCTGCTTGGCATCGATTTGGTACGTTCGCCAGGTAGCCCAGGCGTGAACCGGCGGGTTAACGTCGCCAAAGGCCCACTCATAGGCCGGCAATTGGCCGTTGGCGTGCATATACCATTCGCGGGTTATCAACTCCAACTGGCGTTTGGCGAAATCGGCGTCGATGATGGCCAGGGGAATGCAGTGAAAAGCCAAATCCCAGGCGGCGTACCAGGGGTACTCCCATTTATCCGGCATCGAGATAACATCGAAATTGTTGAGATGCTGCCAATCTTTGTTGCGCCCAAACTTCCGACTCTGTGGAGGCGGCCAACCGTTTGGATCGCCCTCAAGCCATTGTTCGATATCGAAATAGTACATTTGCTTAGACCAGAGCATTCCGGCAAAAGCCTGACGCTGCACCCGCTTTTCATCGTCACTTAAGTGAGGCGACTGGATGGCTGCATAAAATTCATCAGCCTCGGCCAAGCGCTGCTGAAAGATCGCATCAAAGTCCCCAAAAGGAGTTTGCTGAACACTGTGGGAGAGTCGGAGACGCACCGTGTATGTTGCGCCGGGTTCGATTTCAACTTGATAAACGGCAGCAGCTTTAGACCCGGTTTTGGCGGGATTGACAGCCTTGACTTCATTATTGATGATATAGCGATGGAAGCTATCTTTGGTATACAAGCTGCCTTGTTCATCACCGAACAGCCGGGCCGAGTTTGTCTCATTCTCGGTGAAAATGAGTTGGTCGGCCTTGTCGGCGTACAAGTAATAGGTTCCCTGAGCCGGATGATCGGCCTCGACCGCCAATACCCCCGCCGAACCATCAACTTGTTGTAGCATTGGCCGATCATGGACATCACCCATCGGGCCGGCCTCATAACCCCAACTCCAGGTGTTGCGATACCAGAGGGTGGGCAAGATAGAGCACGCAGCGGTTTCCGGACCCCGATTGGTTACGCTAATGTGAATAAGAATGTCATTTTCAGTCGCTTTGGCATACGTAACAACCACGTCAAAATAACGATCGTCGGCAAAGATATTCGTATCGAGCAACTCATATTCAAAATCGGTAAAACCACGCCGTCCGTTTTCCGCCACCAAATCCTCATAAGGAAAAGCTTGCTGGGGATATTTGTAGAGCATTTTCATATAGCTGTGGGTGGGCGTGCTGTCCAAGTAAAAGTAATACTCTTTGACATCTTCACCGTGATTACCTTCTGAACCGGTCAGCCCAAAAAGTCGCTCTTTAAGGATGGAGTCGTGCCCATTCCATAGAGCCAGAGCAAAACAGAGATACTGGTAGCGGTCGCTAATCCCGGCCAGGCCATCTTCATTCCAGCGATAAGCGCGACTGCGGGCGTGGTCGTGGGGGAAAAAATCCCAGGCCGTGCCGCCTTCGCTGTAATCTTCACGCACGGTACCCCAGGCTCGCTCGCTGAGGTAAGGCCCCCAATTTTTCCAATGCGATTCGCGTTCTCGGTAAGCAATCAGGCGTTTGTGTTCTGCGGTTTGAGTCATGTGTCTCTCCCTTGGATAAATTGTAGATACCATTTATATTGCTCTTTCTTTCTAGAAATGAGTATAGAAGAGATTTCTTGCAAAGCGGTTATTAAACTCTTACAAAACGATAAACGATCTAATCGAACAGCGGAGAAAGGTATTTATTCAGCAAACAAGGTGACTGGCACTTAATTGTGGTAATAGCAGCGTTGTATTCCATTCAATGTTCTCGATTTGAGTAAAAGTGTCAGGCACCTGAGTAGTTACGGGGAAAGATTGAAAAGGCACTGCCATTAAGTTAAGCCCCCCCCGGCCCCCCAAAGGGCTTATGGTTACACATAAGTGAGGTAAGTTAGGAGGAGTTAAAAATGAGCCAAGCTTGAGTAATATCGAACAGACGACGCCAACCGCGCCAGAGAACTTTAACACCGGGTGAACCATCCGATTTGCGGCCCAGAAAACCACCTAACTGAGCAATCCAAGACAGGGCTTGGTGGATAGACGGCGGCTGTTGGGGGGCAATCGCGGTTTTATGGATAAAACAATAGAGAGCTTGCCACTCAGCATCGTCTAAAGCGACGCTACAGGGTAAATCGGGATTGATCCGGCCCAGATAGGTCAGCCACAACAAGCGCCAAGCCACGACATTAGCCAGCAGGAGAAAGCGCTCCAAGCGAAACTCTTTCTTCAATTGTCGTTGTTCCAAGGCACAGCCACTTTTGAGGACAAAGTGAAAGCGTTCAATCAGCCAGCGGCGACTGTAGAATTCAATCAGTTGGCAAGCTTGCTCAAAGCTGGCAATGTGCCAGGTGGTTAGCAACAACCATTCAATGGCCTTGCTTCCCTTTGGCGCGTTCATTTCTCGGATTAAAACAGCCCCCAAGGTGACCGGTTTTAGGTCAGGTGGTAGTCCTGGTCGTTTTTGAGGGGGTTTCAAGGTGACTTGTTTGTAATAAACCTGGCAGCGAGCCAGTCGACCTACCCGTTTTGGAGTGGCGGTGACCTCGACTTCGACCAGTCCCTGCACAGGGCTGCTCTGGATGGTAGCCCATAAAGAGCTGACCTCGGCCTCAACCTGCCGCTCCCGCCAGGCTCGAACCAGGACATCGACTTGCGGCGGACGAGGATGGACAAAGTACTGAAAGATGTCACTTTCTTGGTCAGAGATAGTTAGAACAGACACACCTGCCGGAAAATTAGTTGTGCCTTGATCCAGTCCCTTAAACCACTTGTAGCTCTCTTTCTGCTCAATGGGTCGCGCGGCACGCGCTTGTTTCTGATCGGGTTGAGGTTTATCTCGAACCCAACTTTCTTGTGCTAACAAGCCCAGGGGCAAGCCCTCAGGGGTGACCGCCAGGGTGGTGTGTGTAAAAAATCCTTGATAGCGCGGGTGGTCTAGCGGTCCCAAGCCTGTGGTGGCCGGATGATGACTGTAGTTGAACTCGGTTGTATCTTGTACGGCCAGGATCAGTGGATAGCCGCCCTGTTCGATCCGCTTCACCGTCGCTTGCCGTTGCGCCGCTGGAATGGCTTGGGCCTTGAGATTTTTCTGGCTCAGTAAGTTATAGGTCGCCTGGGTTGCCGCCCGGTCGCCACAGAATTCCGGTATCGACCCTGTTGGATTTTGACTAAAGTCACTGATGATTTTCCGAACCCGCTTTTCCAACCGTTCGTCGCCTAGTTTCAGACTTGCCATTTCTTCATCGACCCAGTTTCTTACTTGTTCACCCATTCGTTTTTGGCTTTCCTTTGTTTTATTGTATTTGCTCTCTATCTTATCGTTCTTTCTTGGTTTAGGGTAATCTTCTCCTTATTCTCTACTTGCTCTACTTATGTGTAACCATAAGCCCAACGGGGGGAGAAAGGCGTCAAATTCCCCCCTTTGGGGGGTTAGGGGGGCTAATGTCAGTCACTAACTTAATGGCAGTGAGATTGAAAAGGAGGCGGTTGCGGATTGCATCCTGTAAGAATGGTGGTAGACTGCATTATCGTTGGTTTGGGATTATGGAGTACGCAGGTTAATATTGTATTCTTATCCCTTGTCACGCCCAACACCGGGTAAAACGAGGAAGTTGATTAAAAGAAACTACCCAACATTTAAAAAGTCCAAATTAGGTTAAACGCTAAAAACTCAGAGAAGCTAGCTACACCTCTCCGTTGTCCTAAACAAATAGTCTATTACAACCCGACTCGCTTTTGTTTGACGAAACGCGGTCGCTCTAAGCCGTATACACCGTGTTTTCCCTTCACTCCAGACCCCGTTGATGATCGCACCCACCTTGTTTTGAACGCACGACGACCATATACATCCTAACGTATGACACATGCTCTCTGGATATCAGGGATAATAGCCTGGAAGTGAATATCCCTTTGGCTATTCGTCCCTTAACATAGATTTGCCACTGATACTATCTCTTATGTTTCAATTGCTGTTAAGTTTGCTTATAAGTGATAGTTTTGCCCACATCGTTACGGTGAAGTTGATAATATTTATTTGGGGAGGGGATAGATGGAGACAAAGCAGTCTATTTTAGTTGTTGATGATGAGGCAGATATCCGAGACGTGATCAAATTATATCTCGAGCGGGCCGGATATTTTGTCAACACCGCCACGGATGGCGAAGCAGCATTAGCCAGAATCATGCGCCGTCAGCCCGATTTAATCGTTCTTGATTTAATGATGCCGAAGATGGGAGGACTGGAACTAACCAGAATGATCCGAGAGCGGTGGTCCATCCCCATTATTATGCTTACCTCTCGCGATGAGGAAAGCGATCGGGTCTTTGGTCTTGAACTTGGTGCGGATGACTACGTGACCAAACCATTCAGCCCTAGAGAAGTAACCGCACGAGTCAAAGCCGTACTACGGCGTGGTACCGGTCTCCAGGGTAAGGCAAACCAGGAAACCAGCATCAAACGGGGCGATCTAACAATCGATCAGGCTACCCGGATGGTCACGGTTAAGGGTCAACCTGTGGAGTTGACGGTTAAGGAATTTGATCTGTTGCGGGCATTGGCCGAAAGACCGGGGCAGGTATTTACCCGCGAAGAGTTGCTGAGTCAGGTGTGGGGCTATGACTTTTACGGCGATACGGGAACCGTCACCGTTCACGTGCGGCGGCTGCGAAAAAAAATAGAACCCGACCCCACCCATCCGCAGTATATTCTGGCGGTTTGGGGCGTTGGCTATAAGTTTGCGGATGTTGGTGGGAATGGGTAGATTAACTATACCACGGTCAGACCATGCCTTTTAGATAAGGGAGCAAGAGATCTGAGCAAATAATCGACCTTGCCCCATTATGGGTAGACAGTTCGATGTCAAATATCATTTGCCAGACCCTGATCCGTATGATACAGTATCAACCAGAATAAGGTGATCTTAACGGGTGATAAGTTGCTCACGACAGAGGTTAGAGATTATGAATTATAAAGAGATAATTACGATAGAACGTGGTAAACGCGGTGGAAAGCCCTGTATTCGAGGGCTGCGGATTACGGTTTATGATGTTCTTGGCTATCTAGCTTCCGGCATGAGCCATCAGGAAATACTGGAAGATTTCCCCTATTTGACCAACGAAGATATTTTAGCATGCCTTACGTATGCGGCAGAGCGAGAACGAACAACGGTAACGATTGCAGCATGAAGTTGTTGCTGGATCAGAATCTCTCGCCCCGTCTTGTGCAACGATTATCCGATTTGTATCCCAACTCAGAACACGTAGCGAATGTAGCTTTTGATCGAGCTTTTGATAAAGACGTGTGGGAATATGCCCACAAGAACGACTATTTGATCGTGACGAAGGATGTAGATTTCAGTGAGTTAAGCGTTTTGTTGGGTTTTCCACCGAAAGTCATTTGGATTCGTCGGGGAAACTGTTCGACAAAAGAGTTAGAAATGATCCTTCGTGACAACTATGATGCGATTAAAAGTTTGAGCAATGTAAAATAAGGTTTGCACTTGGTATCTGCGACTATTATAATGTCTCAAAATTATCGAAATGAAATTACGATAGAGGTAGAGTAGCATGAATGTTGAAACACTAACTTCATCATTGAGTCAACGATTAGGGGTCTCAGAAGCAGAACTTATTTACAAAGGGTTGCTTGCTTTCATCCAGAATGAAATTCGACTGGCAGAATTGGAAATTGCAAATATTCGTGACCGGTATAGTGTGTTTTCTAAAGAGGAACTTTATGAGGCCATTAAAAACGGCAGCGTTGTAGAACATCCTGCTTGGGAAGATTACATTATCTGGAAAAATAAATTGTCTCATATTGCATTTCTGCATGAATTAGCGACAGAATAAGTAATGCTGACCATCTATCAAACACTTATCGCTTTAGCACAGGATGAGTTTAATGATGTTGTGACACAGACACAGTTCATCGGCGGTACGCTAGCCAGTCCGAATAAATTGCGCCTTTTTATAACAGATGGATCTTTTTTAGATGTCTGGCTTTCTGCAGATGGAGACTATTCCTATCATTGGGAACGACGCGGGCAAACGGGTGAAATATACCGTTGGGATAATGCCCCTCATCACTCTCAAGTTAGCACTTTTCCTGACCATTTTCATAAGGGTGATGAACGAACAGTTGTCAAGAGCGATTTGAACCCTACCCCAGAGTTAGCTCTACATGAAATCTTGGAGTTTGTTAAGCAACAAGTAACTTGAATTACACACAATCCCCTAGTTTTAGTTGTACTCTGTTACATGTCAACCATTGCAGAGGTTGTAAGAACGGTCTAACAATCCGCTTTCTGCGCCAATAACGGAAGTCCGAAGCCAGGGGAAGCAATAGAGGAAAAACCTACCCCAATTTTCCTCGCAAACCTTTTGCGGCAAGACAAGCTGTGCTATACTTGAACTACCTCTTCTTCCGACCACACTTACACGACATTTACTCTATCCCCCGGCCAAACCAGACCCTTTGTTTGTTGGAAAAATTAGGCCATCGTCCTAATAATGCCGAATGAAAGTAAGTTCAATTGTATTGGCTGTAACGCTTCCATATAAGAAGTGTCGTTGGGCAGATTTTACTTGGATTAAATTCAGTGCCGAGACTTGAATGAAAGGGTAAAGGAATGACACAACCCAAAGTGATAGTCGTTCATCTCCGTCGTCCTCGATCGAATGATGAAAATGAAATGCGGTCAGACCCATTTTGGGAGTTTGGCAGTTTTGGTTGTACAAGATGTCACCAACGAAATTTAATGAACCCCAACAAACTCCATTTATTAGCCGAAGCAAGAATGGCTTTTGCCCAAGGCGGCGATAAAGGGTTTAGGTTGGTTCATCTTACATCTCCAGTTAATGTCACTCATCACGGCACTTTTGGAGAAGTTAAATGGCAACCGGCTAACATGCCATTCAAGTATGACAAAGCCCCACTCTTGATCGACAACCTTGGTCACACTGACTTTGCTTTGCTCAAGAAGTTTATTGAAGCGACCAATCGCCCAAGCTGGGAGTCGAAATTTTCAAGCCGTTTTCGGACAAGACGAAACCCACTTGATAAAGATATCGCCCAAGAAATTGTTGATGTTTTTGAACAAAAGTTTAAGACAGCTTCTCCTGACTCATTTGCTGTAACTTATGCAGATGCCCTACCCTATCCCCCACCAAAGATTGACCTTAGTCGGGAGCAAACTTATTTACGTTATCTCGAATAATCTTATACATCAGGTGAATTTTTATGAAAATAGCGATGTTGCGAATTGGAATTGATACAGGTTCAGGTGGGATACATGGACCATTATTTCAAGATGGTTCGTTTGAATATATACCTATTCCTGATGGATTTGGAATTGACTCTCGGACTTATGGAAATACTTTAGGGCGAAATGGTCGAAAGCTGGTTGAGTATTTTCCAAAATCTCGACAGACAAAAGTTCAAGACCAGTCTATACACGTTGACCCTGAGTTTACTACCTTTACTTATGGCGACCCAACTTCACCTAAAGCTGGTTTGCGCCGGTTAGAAAAAAGGGATATGCTGATTTTTTACTGCGGTCTGAAAGGTTGGAATTTCAAGGCAGAACCAGCATTGTATTTAATGGGCTACTTTGAAATCGAGGCAGCCGGCAAAGCTGATGAATTCAGTTCAGAGGAAATCAAGCGTGTTTTTGGTAAGAATTTTCATGTTCGTCATCAATCTATTTTTGAACAACAAAGGGCTGACCTCGTGTTGGTTAAAGGATCAAAGAAAAGTCGGTTGTTGAAAAAAGCTATATTAATGAGCAAGGTTGGGCAAGACCGTGCTGGGAGACCCCTCAAAGTATTGTCACCTGAAATGCAGAAAATATTCGGTGATTTTAAGGGAAAGATAAGTTTTCAACGAAGCCCTACCCGGTGGGTAGCCTCTTCACATATTGAGATAGCGGCTCAATTTATGAGATCGCTTGAATAATCTCCAAAAAGCAGAAGCAACTTGATATTTCACAACTATCTGCCTAACAGCGGCTTGTGTTTGACGCTCAATCGGCCCGTTTTTCGAGCAGGTGTTGCCTGTGGAATTGGGTGGTTGGCGTGGTTGAATTTGCTGGCGAAGTTAGTGTAAAACCGAACCTGTGTCTCCGGTAGTAGATTGGTTTTTTGCGGGCGCTCTTAGGGGCGCAGTAAAGCCGAGGGCGTCAGACGACAAAATATATCCCAGTAAACCAAACTCGTGTCTTGAAGCTCTTCCAACACCCTCCCCGCAGCAGCAGCGCCTTCTCCGCCGTGGCCCACGCCTTCTTCACGTCCGCCGTGGCGATTATACAGAATACCGTACTCAATTGACTATCCACAATCCAACCTCTCCACCGAATTGAACCGTGGCTTACCGGCCTGCACCTTATCCTCACCATACCGAACTGACTGAGCGCGGCCATAAGGTCGGGATCGGCCAGGGTGTGGTTGATCATCACCCTGACGGCGATGTGATGTTCGTCAGGCGATTGCTTGGTGCGGTGGTCGTAGGGACGTATCCTTTCTGGGGAATGATGACAGCGGGGGAAGCAAGGGTATACAACCTGTTGTATATGACTGCTTCGCGGTCGTTTATCATTGCTTCGCGGTTGTTCATCGTTGCTTCGCGGTTGTATATGACTGCTTCGCGGTTGTTCGTCATTGCTTCGTGGTTGTGTATGGCTGCTTCGCGGTTGTTCGTCATTGCTTCGTGGTTGTGTATGGCTGCTTCGCGGTTGTTTATCATAATACCATAGAGTGGAGTTCGATAATCAGTCCCGGATGGCATTTCGGAGTCCGTTCGGCAGGCTCAGGATAAACTCCGATGGAGATATTTCAAGGTATGAAGTATTTGCCGGGAAAAAGTAGCTTTGTGGCTTTAAATTTTTCCAACCGGACACTTTTTCAGGCGTATTGTCACAGGGATTTCTCCGCTGCGCTACGAAATGACATAAACTGGTGTCAAGTGCGTAACTCCTATCTGTATCGTCACAGGGATTTCTCCGCTGTGCTACGAAATGACATGAGACACATCTATTTCCAAACCCCGGTCTGCTACCTTGCAACCCTGCAACTCTGCAACCCTGCAACGTTGCTACCCCGCCGGCAGGACAAAGCTGAACACGCAACCTTGCCCCGGCACACCCGCGCTCTCAACCCCAACCTGACCGCCTAGCTTTTCGATAATCCGCTGGACAATCGATAATCCCAGTCCGTACCCTTCCGTGGATGAGGTCTTCAACTGCGTGAATGGTTGGAAGAGTTTTGCCTGGGCCTCAGCCGATAGGCCGGTGCCGTTGTCTTTAATCCAAAAGCGAATTTGGTTGTTCGCTTCGGGCGTTGCCCCACATTCAATGCGGGGAGGGTGACCGCCGTATTTTAGCGCGTTTTCCAATAGGTTGGCCCATACCTCTTCCAGCCAGGGGGCGTGGCCTAGGGCTGTGGGCCAGGTGTCGGGGTGGATGATTTCGGCCTGTGCCTCCTTGATCGATAACTCTAGCCGCTGGCAGACGTTTTGGGCGATGGTTGTCATATTCACCGGTTGCAGTTTGACCTCGGTTTTGCGGACGCGGGCCAGGGTTAGCAGTTCGGTGATAATGGTTTCCATCCGCTGCGTGCCTCTATCAATGGCCTGGGTCGCCTTGGCTTTGTCCTCGGCTGAAGGCCAGTCGTCGAGCAAAACTTCGGCATTGACCATAATGCTGGTGAGCGGGTTCTTTAAATCGTGGGCGACGGTGTGGGCAAACGCATCAAGCTCGGCGATGAGGTGGGCCTGTTCGGCCTGGGCGCGTTTGCGCTCGCTGATTTCGGCCTGCAAATTTTCGTTTTTGGCCTGAAGCTGTTGCTGCAAATTTTTGATGGTTACGTGGGCCGTTAAACGGGCCAAAACTTCTTCGTGTTGGATCGGCTTGGTCACGTAATCGACAGCGCCGATGCTGAAGCCTTTTACCTTGTCCACGGTTTCGGCGAGGGCGGTCATAAAAATTATGGGGATGTCTTGGCTGTCCGGGTTGGCTTTCAGGCGGCGGCAGGTTTCAAAGCCGTCGATGCCCGGCATCAGCACATCTAACAAAATGATGTCAGGCCGGGCAAAGGCAACCCGCTCCAGGGCGCTTTCACCATTTTGGGCCACCAGCACCCGATACCCGGCATTGCTCAAATAGTCGAGCAAAACGCCGACATTGGTGGGGTTGTCATCGACAATCAAAACGGTGGATGGCGTTGGTTCGGGCGACTTGGGTTCGACGGTTGTCATGATGTTTCCTCCAGGTACGGTTTGAGCAGTTCGCTAATTTGATCGACCTGGAATGTTTTGGCCAGGTAACGGATCTGGTCGGCAAAGGCTTTAAAGGGTTCGCCCAACGTCTCAAGTCGCTCGGTTTCACGTAAGATGGCTTTGACATCGCCTTGACGGGCCAGATTGAACAGCGCCATCGCCAGATCGGGCGGCGGACCGGCTGTGGCCTCGCTCGGCTCCGTAGCAGCGCCCACAGTGGGGCGTTCGGTGGCCTGCTCAGTCGGTTGCTCGTAGAGCCATTCCAACTCCAGATGTGCTTGTAGCTTGTCCATCAGTTTGGTCGCCTGGATCGGCTTGGCTAAAAAGTCGTCGCAGCCGGCGGTCAGCGAGCCTTGCCGGGTTTGGTCAAAGGCGCTAGCCGACAGCGCAATGATGATGGTTTGGCTTTGGTCTGGTAGCTCTCGGAGGCGGCGGGCGGCCTCAAAACCGTCCAGGTAAGGCATAACCAGGTCTAGCAGAATAACATCGGGCTGTAATTCGGCGGCCTGGGTTAGGCACTGTTGACCGTCGGTGGCCTCAAAGGTTTGGAAACCTATGGGCGTCAACAAATTAACCAGCACCGACCGATTTTCCCAGAGATCATCCACAATCAAAATCTTGCGCCGTTCACCTTTGTAGCCGACTACTCTGGGCGCTTCGTCGGTGAGGGTACCGGCCCAATGCGGAATTTCGGGCAAATTTACATCAAACCAAAAGATGCTGCCCTGGTTGGGGATGCTGCTCACCCGCAGTTCGCTGCCCATCAACCGCACCAATTGGCGGCTTATGGGCAACCCCAGCCCGGTGCCCTGCACGTTGAGGTTGTTGGGGCTAACCTGCTGAAAGGGGGCAAAAATCTCGTCTATTTTTTCGGTGGGAATACCTAAGCCGGTATCTTCAATTTGAAATCGTATTCGGTTGTGATGGCGACCCACTTTGAAAGTGACCCCGCCTTTTTCCGTGAATTTGATGGCGTTGCCCAGTAGATTCAAGAGGATCTGCCGCAGCCGCCTTTCGTCGCCGTGGACGCCCATGGGGATGGTC
This sequence comes from Anaerolineae bacterium, assembly GCA_020433805.1. Classification (GTDB taxonomy): domain Bacteria; phylum Chloroflexota; class Anaerolineae; order 4572-78; family J111; genus JAGRBY01. The sequence goes on along the minus strand of JAGRBZ010000022.1, from coordinate 28,042 downwards.
GACAGGCGCTCGTAAAGAAACGTTAGCCCTTTTTGCTCGGCCTGGGCCTGGAATATGCGGGCGATGTTATCCAAAAAGCCGACAAAGTAAAACTCCGTTGGAACCAGTTCCATCTTACCGGCCTCGATCTTTGAAAGATCGAGAATGTCGTTGATGAGCGTTAACAGATGCTCGCCGCTTTGCCCGATGATGGTGATTTGCTCCTGCTGCGTGTTGGACAGGCTTTGGTCACGCTTTAAGATTTGGGCATACCCCAAAATACCGTTGAGCGGCGTGCGGAGTTCGTGGCTGACGTTGGCTAAAAATTCGCTTTTAGCGCGATTGGCCATTTCCGCGGCCCGCCGGGCTTCATCCGCCGACTCTTTGGCTCCGTGCAGTTCGCGGTTGTGGCGCATCTTCTCCACGTTAGAGGCCAGAAGTGAAGCAATCTGGATGATAAGTTGTTCATCCCGCTGCCGGTACACCGCCGACCGATGGTCAGCTACATTCAAGGTGCCGATGACCCTATCGCCGGTGATGAGCGGGGCCAGCATACCCGATTGAAAACCGTGCTTGTTCAACTGCTTAAAATCGAGAAAATCCGTATCTTGCATCTTGGGGGTGTTCAGCAGCTTCTTGTCCCTGACCACTGTGCCTAATGCGGTGCCGATGATGGGCAGGTGGGTTCCGGCCGGAATTAAATCGCCTTCTCCCTCAAGGACAAATATCTCAAGGCTGTCACCGGCCGGGGTTAACAGCGCTACGCTGGATCGCTCAGTTTCGAGAATTTCGGGCGTGTAGTGGGCCACAATTTTGAAGAGTTCATCTTCACTAACCGCCTGGTTGACCTGCTGGCTCATTTCATTGAGCAAGTTTAACCGGCGGGCCTGGGCTTCGGTGTCGGCCAGGTTGGTTTGCGTTTGCGCAAACAGGTGCCGATAGCGAGACTCGCTTTCGCTCAACGCTGCGGTGCGTTCTTCCACCCGCTGCTCTAACTCTTCATGGGCTTGTTGCAGCGCTGCCTCGGCCCGTTTGCGCTCGGCGATCTCCTGTTTCATATCTTCGTACAAGCGGGCGTTTTCTAAAGAGATGGCGGCCTGCGCGGCTAACATGCGCAGCACGGCGGCGTGGTTGTGGGTAAAGGCATCGACGGCTTGGTTATTTTCCAGATATAAAACGCCGTTCAAGTCGCCATGTTTTAGCACCGGCAGGCACAAGGTCGATTTGGGTTGGCGGTGGGCCAGATAGGGATCACCGCCAAAGCGGCGGTCTTCGGCGGCGTTGTTGAGCAGAAGCGTTTCCAGCGTGTTTTTGACATAGTTGATCATGCCAACCGGCACATCAGGGCTGGATTCCAACGGCTGCGCTTGCAGCACGTCGGTATCGCCTTTGGCCGAACCGACCGCTTCAATATAAAACTTGCCCGCATGCTTCAAGACCAAAATGCCGGTTTCCGCACCGGCATTTTCGATCATAATCTGCATCAGTTTCTTCAATAGGCGTGGCAGTTCGATTTCGCTGGAGATGGTTTGGGAGGCTTTGATGGCTGAGGCAAAGTCGAACGAGTCTTCAATTGAAATGGTTGAAACGCTCGAAACGGGCGAAACGCTCGAAACGCCCGGAACGGGGCGGGGCGAGCCGGCGGCGTTTTCGGAATGGACTGCGGGGCGTATTAAATCGGCGTAACGCTCCTGCAAATCGGTGACTTTGGCCGTGGCTCCCCAGCGGTGATAATCGTTCAGAGCTTCGCGCATATACAGCCCGGCCACAGCGCTGTTTTCTCGCGCCAGCCAAAAAAGGGCGTATCGCTCTTTAATCAGCGCTTCATTCTGGATGAAGCCATACGCCTGGGCCGATTGAATCGCCTTTTCGTAATGCTCGATGGCCTCCGATACAGTGTTATCGATTCTGGCTATCTCCGCAGCAATCAAGTGATATTGATGCTCAAAATTCTCCTTACCGTTTTCGGCCCATATGTGGAGCTGCTGCTTGAGAAGGCGCAGTTTTTCTCGATAGCTTTGTTGTGTTTCGGGCGAAACTGCCGGGTAGTGAGCGGTCAGGATTAGGGGATAGAGAAACCCTAAAATCGGCTCCCAAATCATACCGCGCACCCCTTCAACCACGTCCTCGGCTTTGAGGGCCGTCGTTAGCGCCGTTTCATAGTCGCCAAAGCAGTATTGCAAATGGGCTTTGGCTATGTAATAAAAGGCGGCAAAAAACGGTATCTCCTGATAGGTGGCGATATATTCGGCCTCATCAAAGTCGGCAGTGCTTAGTGACGTTGGCGCAGTGGTAAGGCCCCGGAAGCCCAGACCCCAGTTCAAGGTTAGGGTGTGGGCATGGATAAAGCTTGGGAACTGTATTTTTTTCAAAAAGTTGAGAGTCGGGCGGTAGGCTTTGTCGAAATCGTCAAGCATTTCGCCGCGATACAGGCCATGCCAACATTCATGAAATGCGCCGTAAGCCGCGTAAATAAAATCGCCCGACTCCAGCCCGGCCAGGTAGGCTTCTTTCGAGTAGGGAAAACAGGTGTTGATATGCTTTCGCCAAAAGCTGATGTAACAGCTAAACATATGGTTGACTTTGGCCCGGGCCGTTAGGTCGTCAAATGTGCGATTGAGTTCAAGGGCTAAGCGGCCAAATTCATAGCTGGCCGCAAAATCGCCCTGGCGCGGCCCCACAGCAATAGCGTGGGTGATATACCCAAAAGCCGATTCTTCACAATTGCCGAAATCGAGCGACAGATTAACCATGCGGGCTGAAATGAGAACCGTCAGTTGGCCGTAGCCGGAAATGTAAGACGGTGCCCACATGGTCATCAGCAGCTTCATGCTTATTTTCTTTTCCGCATCGTCCATCACCGGCAGGTGAACCAATTCGGCAATCTGCCGGCTACCTAACTTTTCTTTGATGGTCTGGTGTTCCGCCGCAATATCGGGTTGAATGTTTTCTTGGCCGACAGGGAGATCGATGCCCAGAAGCTGCAAACCCATTCTGCCCCATTCCACCGCTTCGGGAAAGCGCGACATATTTTCATACTGGATAATGCGCAGCCGGTAGATTTCGGCCCGTTCCAGATTGGTTTGCGCTTTGCTCAACAGAAGTTCAAAGTCGCTTTCGGCCTCTTCAAAGTAGCCGCACAGATATTTACACTCCGCCAGTTCAAAATACAGCTCAAACGACAGCGGATAGTGTACCTGCCAGCCGTTATCCGGTAAATACCCGACTCCTTCCCGAAAGTAATTCAAGGCTTGCTGGAAGGCCGTCGATGTTTTGGCTTTTTTGCCCGCTTCAAGATTTAATTGCGCCAGCCCCACGCGCTCCACAGCAGAATCGAGCAAGCCCGAGCCGATATTCAAATGGTTGACAATATCGAATAGGTTTTCTTCCCGCTCCTCCGGGCTGCTATTGTGCAGCATCAAACGCCCCACCCGCAGATGCACCGCCTGTTTTTGATCGTCGGGAATTAAGGCATACGCGGCTTGTTGAATGCGGTCGTGCAGAAACTCGAATATCTCTGCGTGTCCCTGTCCGGTGGCCGGGTGAGCGTCATTCGGGGCGGGAGTAAGGGCGTTATTGGAATGAGGAATGATCAAGCCTTCTCGTAGCGCCGGTTCCAGATCGTTGGCCGTGGCATCGTGCTCTTTTTCGTTGACAATGGCCAGGGTATGCAGATCGAAACGGTTGCCGATACAGGCCGCCAGTTTGGTCACCTGCCGCGTTTGCTCGGTTAAGCGGCGAATTTTAGCAGCCATCAGCTCCACAACGTTATCGGTATAGTCCCGTGCTTCGATATCGGCGATATTCCAGTCCCAGCCCCAGGCGACCGGCAGGGTGTTGGCACGCTCTTGTTTTGCCGTAAAAAAGATAAATTCATCTTCGTGCAGCGATTTCAAAAATTGGGTGGTGAAAAAGGGGTTTCCGCCGGTTTTTTGCAGAATTAAATCGGCCAATGCCGTGGTTTGGGACGGTTCGCGTTTTACGGTGTCGGCCACAAAATCATTGAGATCGTTTGGGTTTAGAGGCGTTAGGATGATGTTGTTTAAATTCGCGCCGCTTTTTTCAATTTCGGTCAGGGTTAAGATCAGCGGATGGGTTTCGTTGACCTCATTGTCACGATACGCTCCGATCATCAACAGATAGTGCATTTGGGGTTGGATCATCAAGGTGCGCAGCAGGTTTAGGGTTCCGGCGTCGGCCCATTGCAGATCATCAAGAAAGATCGTTAAGGGATGCTCCTGCTTGGTGAAAACGGCGATAAAGCGTTCAAAGACCAGGTTAAAGCGGTTTTGTGTTTCTGCCGGGGGCAGTTCCGGTACCGGCGGCTGCACGCCGATAATCCGTTCGATTTCGGGAATAACCTCAATAATCACCTGCCCGTTAGCGCCCAGGGCATTTAGCAAATTTTCTTGCCAGGCGCTAATTTGCGCCTCGCTTTCGGTGAGCAATTGGCGTACCAACTCCTGAAACGCCTGAATGATGGCGCTGTAGGGAATGTTGCGCTTATACTGATCAAATTTGCCCGAAATAAAATAACCCTTTTGGCGAACGATGGGTTTTTGCACTTCATTAATCAGCGAGGTTTTGCCGATGCCCGAATAGCCCGAAACCAGCAGTAGTTCCGGCTGTCCACTGTTGCTGTTATAGATGCGCTCGAACAAACCCAGCAGCGTTTCGATCTCTTGCTGGCGGCCATAAAGCTTTTTGGGGATTTCAAATATGTCCGAAATATCCTGTTGACCCACGGGAAACAGGTCTACTTGCCCAGTTTGCTGCCATTGCTGGTAACAGCGCTCCAAATCGGCCCGGATGCCTCGGGCCGATTGGTAGCGTTCTTCGGCGGTTTTGGCCAACAGCTTCATGATGATGTTTGTTATGGTCTCCGGCAGTTGGGGATTTATTTCGTGCGGCGAGGGTGGAGTCTTGGCGATATGATAATGGGCCATTTCCAGCGGGTCGTTGGAATCGAACGGCAAGCGGGCTGTCACTATTTCATAAAATGTAACCCCCAGCGAGTAAAAGTCGGTGCGATAGTCAACAGTGCGATTCATGCGGCCCGTTTGTTCCGGCGACATATAGGCCAGGCTTCCTTCTAATACATCGGGTTGGCGCATCGGTTGCGTTTCGTCGGGCGAACGTGACGCGATGCTGAAATCGATAAGCCGAACTTGACCGGTTTCGAGGTTAACAACAATATTTTCAGGATTAATGTCTTTGTGGATGATATGGTTCAGATGCAGCGACTCGATCGTCTTGGCTAACGTAAGAGCCAGATTGAGAAAATCATTGAGATTGAACCGTTCCGCCACTATGATCTCTTTTAGCGGTGTTCCCCCAATATCTTCTAAGATCAAAGTCGGCTTATGATCGTGATTTTCCAGCGCATAAGCTTGGATAACACCGTCGATCGTGAGCAGCCTGAGAATATCGTACTCATGCCGTAAATGTTCGATATCTGAGGCCGCGGGGTAATCTTCCAGGGGAGTTTTTATGATAACCGGCCGGCTGTCTTTTTCACGCAGTCCGCGATAGAGAATTCGCTTACGCCCGCGATGAATTTCTGTGATATTTTTATATCCGGGAATCATGGATAACACCTTTGCTAAGAAAGGGCGGTTGGTTTGGGACCAAAATATTTGGGTCCGATGGTGTTTTCATTGCCGCTCCTATTTTTGCAGACACTAATTATTATGTTGCTTGCCTCTTACAAAGAGGTGACCAATTTATTACAAAACGATTACAAAACCTTTAAGCTCGGCAGCTACTACTTTATCCACGGCACGCTTGGGGGTGGTTAACGTTGTGCGCCGTTAGCGGGGCAGTATAACATAAAATAACTAAAAAAGCCCTCTACCGGCCCTGGCGGTCAGAAAGCAGGTTGGGGTGAGCCGGCAATATTGTTCTCTGGCCCGGTAACGTTGGGGTTCATTCGCTGTTTCAGCCCCTGAATAACCGGCAAAACCCAATAAATTGGGCCACGAAGCCTCGCATTATCTCATTCAACCCAACCTACAACTGCCGGGGCGGATTAAAAGGCGTTGCCCGAAAGTCACCTGGCCGTTGCCGCAGCAATTGGCTCCAAAAGTTACCCACTTAGGAATGAGAATTAATTAACTTACCCAATTCTGTCAGGTAATTCGTAATTGGTAACTCGTAATTAGGGGCTGAAAAGCCAATTACCATTTACTATTTACCAATTACCCAAACTCAAATGCCGGACATATCCGGGGACATTCTACTGGTACAGATGACCCAACCCAAAGTTAGTCATCCGTACTACGCCGTAACTCGCCAAATAACCGATGTGGACATTCGTGTTCTCCGCTACAATAAAAATTGGGGAAAGTAGCCACAAAGTTGCACCACCCAACAAAATATTTTCATCGTTTCAATGTCGAAAGGAGAATTTTATGGCTAGTAAATTAGTAGCGCTGACTTTTGATGAGTCGAACGAGTTTCAAGATGACTCTAAACAAGGGCTTAACTACGCGTTTTTGTCGGGCGATCCGGAGGCGGCCCTTCTTGTTTTAAAAGAGATCGAGCAAAAAGCGAAAGAAACGAATGCTAACTTAGAGGATGCGGTTATTATTTATAAAACGGGAGCCGGCGAGATACGGATCAAGCAAACGCGTGAGGTAACGCCCGGTAAAGGGGCACGGCGGGGCGCTTTTTGGGGTATGTTGGCCGGCGTCTTGTTTGGTGGGCCGCTCGTTGGGGCCTTGTGGGGCTTGGGCATCGGAGCCGTTTACGGTCGAGCAGTTGACAAGGGCGTAAACGAGAAGTTTATTAAGGACGTTTCCCAGGCCATCAAACCCGGACGATCGGCGCTGCTGCTGTTGATTGGCGAAGAGGATTATGATCGGGCCATACCCTATTTGAAGACCTTTGACACCCGAATCTACGAAGCTGATTTGGATGAATCAGTTGAAGAAGCGGTTGAGAAAGCGGTTGAAAATCCGGACGTTGCCAAAGCGGCTGAAGAGGAATTTTTAGGCCAATAGATTGAAGCTGTTTCACCCTCAATCTGGTAATGACCCGACGCACCTGCCGAAGTCGTGCAACACCATGTCGAGCGAGCCTTAGGGCGTGCGTAGTCGGATAACTCGCCTTCAGTTGGTTGTTGGTTCTTCTGTTGGTGAGGCCGGGTCAGGTGCCTCGATATTGAGTTGATACGCCGGTAAGATCGTTGTACGGATGGTGACCGGTGCTTCCATACGCTCGCTCAACGTTTCTTGAATTTCTGTTAATGCCGCTTCATTCAGCGTCTGATCGTCAAAGGCCAATAGCCCGGCCTCGATGACAAAACCATCGTCGATTAGGTCAACAGCGATCCGCTCTACCTGGGCATCGAGTTCATTTATTCTGGCGATGAACAGATTCTCCAGGCGGAGGCGCTGGTCGAAGGCTTCGTAACTTTGTTGTTGACCGGGGATGACGACGGCTTGAATTGTCACCGGGCCACCCACCGCAGCCTCAAGTTCATTCTGCATTTGGGTAATCACCTGGGGCGTCAACTTGTTGCCAACAATATCGATAATTAGGCCATCGATCACGAATCCATGTCCCTGTTTGGTGATAATCAGTTCTTCAACTAAAGCGGAACGGGCCACGATCTCATTTCGAAAAATTTGCTCCACCCTGGTTTGCCGGTTTAACTGCGTAACGGTGGTGATTGTGGCCAGGGTTAAAATTAAAAAGACCGCTCCCAATGAAACCAGCGTCACCTTTAAGCCGCGCAGGAGTTCTCCCCGCTCCGGGCGGGCCGGTTGGAAACCTAAAGCCAAAAAAATGCCCGCTGCCGCGAACACGATGGCAATCAAGTTCGTTGTAAATAGGAGAAGCGCCCCTGTAGCAATATCCAACTGGGAGGTGCCTAGACCAAAACCAACCACACACAACGGCGGCACCAGAGCCGCGGCGATGGCCACGCCCGGCAAAGCCGCCGCCACCTCTTTCCGGCTGAGCGCATACCCGGCTGCAGCCCCTGAGGCTAGTGCAACCAGTAAATCCAGCAATGTAGGCGCGGTTCGTCCTAAAATTTCAGGTGTGGCTGTGTCAATGGGTGAGATAATGGTCATGCCCACCCCAACAAAAATAGCCAGAGCAATTCCTTGAGTCGTGGCTTCGGCCGCCGTCCGCAACAGCGATAGATTGCCGTTAACGATGGCCATTGCCATAGCCAAGATGGGACTCATCAATGGGGCAACAAGCATAGCCCCAATGATGACGGCAGCGCTATTTTGCAGCAAGCCTAAGCTGGCGATCATAGCCGCCAGGGTAATTAAAACGAAGAAGTCGACGGATGGTTGGGCAGCGCTCCGCATCTGCTCGTAAACCTCTGTCTGACGTTCCACGGTCAAAACAGGGAGGACGTCGCTAAAAGCGGCCCAGAAGCGGCGCAGCCATGCTTGATCGCCAACATGGTACCCTTTTACAATGATGGTGGGAGTTGCCGTCGCGGCGGCGACCTCTGCGGGTAAACCACCAAAGAATGTCTGTTCCAAGGCCCCTTGATTAGAAGCCCCCAGTAATAGCACATCGGCCTGTCTGGCCTCGGCCAGGATACCGGACTTGACGGACCTGGCTTCGATAATCTGCTGTTGCAAGGGGATGGCGTTTTTGAGCTTATCTATGGTGGTTTGCAACGTCGTGTTGGCCTGAGACGTTAAATCGGGCGTGAGCGGCTCAGTTACCATATGTTCTACCTGCACCTGGCAATCGGTGGCCTCGGCCAAATCTCTAATCAGGGTCAGGGCCACCGGGGCGTGCGGCCCCCCGGCGGTCGGTACCAGTGCCCGCTCGATAGTATCGGGCAGACGTCCATGCAAGATGGCCACATCACAGCGTGCCCACTTCAGGATGGTATCAAGGAGTATTGCCTCGCCGCTCTGGATCGAAGTTGTTTCCGGAGCCCAGTCTAGCAGCAGCAAATCGACTTTTTCTTCCCTGACCGACTCCAAGAGTCCCGCCTCGAGGGTTGGAGCCAGGCGTACCAAAGGCGTTACAACAACGTCGGAGGTGCCAGCCTGTTTGGCGAACGCAGACAGCATCTCCCATTCCGTTTGGGCCATCTCCTGTTTTAAGTGGGGTGAGATCTGCTCGGCCAGGCACAGCACCTTCACCAATAAAAGTTGCCCCTTTCGGGAGCGAGCTACTTTTCTGCCTGCCTGTAACAGGGCTGCGGCTCTGAGGTAATCGGTTACGGCGACCATTACAACAGCGCCGCCGGTTTCACTCTGGTTCGCATTCGATGGCTGGCCGATGAGTATTTCCTGCCGGCGCACGGCCAGACCACCCCGACGCGCATAAAGGAGGTAAAAAACAGCCCCCACCCCGCTCCATGCCCCTCCGATCCACCACACCTCATGGGGAAGATTGAATAACAGGACAACGGAAATGGCTACTGTCAGCCACGGAAAGAGAGGGTGAAACGGCAATTTAGGCGAGCGATTTTTTGGCAATCGCGGTTCGGACCGCAGCGCATCCGGTCCATGCACAGCAGCGGTTACCACCAGGAACGTCAGTGCCGCTAGCCCCATGAGGGTGAGTACTTCCCAGACCATAATTAAGACCATGCTAAAAATGACCAGCAACACCAACGGCAGCCGATTAAGGCTATGGGTGTTAAGCCGCTGTTTAAGTCGCTCCGGAAGGAAGCCATCCTGGGTCAAGGCCTCGAGGAGACCAAGGCTCCCGATGAGGCTTTGGTTAAGGGCAATGAGGTTTATTAACACCCCAAATCCGATGTAAAGTAAGATGGTTAATTCCTCGGGCAAGAAAGCGGTCTCGTCTAATATTTCGATGAGGGGCGTCAAGGTTAGAGTCAGCCCATAGCCGACCAAGGCCACACCGGCTAAAAAGCCGATAACACTGATACCGCCCACGGTCACTAACAATACCGGAAGAAGCGTTTTTGTCGGTCGCCGAATTTCGTTGCGGAAATTGAGAATGAAATACACGCTCCACAAACTGGTCATCAGCAGGGCTGTTAAAGGGAGGACTTGCTGGGTGTTGCGCAGTAGGCGAACGGACTGTATAGGGGGAGCCGGGTTGATCAAGCTTAGACAGATGACAGCAACAAGCGTAATGAGACTGAGGTAGATGGTGGTGCTCCGAGAGCGCCACGACCAGTTTGTTCCCACTAAATGGTTAATGGTTACCATGCCGCTCAAGGCCACGGTTAACAAACGGAGATCAAGTGACAGCTCAAAATATCGCTCTGTCGAAAGATTGATGAGCAAGGCTGCTCCCCAGCCGAAAAGGGCGATTAGGCACACAAAACCACCCAGTAACAGCCAGCCGACACCGTAAGTTAACCAGACCAAACCGGAGGCGCGAGCCAGGCCATACACGCCCTGCTCATCCAAAGTTACTGCTGCCCGTTCGGCATAGGTGAGAACTATTGGCAGGGCTAAAAGGCCGAATATTAAGAAAGGCAGATCCAAGGATTGGCGGTTCGCCGCGCTAACGAGCTGCCCCAACAGGGTGTAAATGGCTAGCCCCACTCCGACGCTCGCCCCGGCAGCCACAACCCACGATGGGCGCATCACGCGGCTAAAGCGGATTGCTTCATGAAGGCGGGATTCTACTTCGGGTGGCATGATTGTTCCTTACGCATGGGTAAAATCGATCACCCGTATTTGTGACTCAATAAATTAATCGGGTACGTACCGGAGTCACAAAGCTACCTTTGTGACTCCCCAATTAATTTCTAAAACCACAATTAGGGTGATTGGGTGGCCTGAATCTGCCAGGTTAGGCTATCGCTCTGGTCATCCTCATCCGTTACGGTCAGCGTGACTTGATACGCGCCGGCAGACGGATAGGTCTGGGTGATGACCGGCCCGGTGGTTGGGGCAGGAAGATTATCGAAGGCCCAGGCATAGTCGACAATGGCGCTGCTGCCCGGCTGAGAACCGCTGCCGTCAAAGGTAATGGTTTGGCTGAGAGGCACGGTGATGGTCTGCTCTACGGGAACGAAAATTTGGCCGGAAGCCGAAGCCGTTATGGCCGCAATCGGCGGCTCTGGCTCTGTTGTCTCTTCCGGAGGCAGTGTTGGAGTCGGCTCCTCCGGCTCTGGAGTGGGTGTTGGATCTTCCGGCTCGACGGTCGGCGCTATCGTCTCTATAACGGTAATTTGGGTATTGGTTCTGCCTTCTAATCCCTGGTCATCGGTAAGCGTCAGGATAACGTTGTAAACACCCGGTGAATTGTAAGTGTGGTTAATTGACACGGCGTTGGCGCTGTTGCCATCGCCCAAATCCCAGGCATAGCTAACGATGGGGTTGGTGGCTTGAGAACGACCGGCATCTAGCGTAAACGTCTGCCCCACCGCAACTTCAGCCGGGGCATCGATCACGGCCACCGGCGGTTCGTCCGGCTCCGGTGTTGCCGGCCCCGCGTCGATTTGAATCTCATGGGTATCGGTTCCGCTCAATTCTTTGTCATCGGTGACGGTTAGACTGACGGTGTAGCGACCGGGGCTATTGTAGACATGGCTCACGTCAACCCCTTTGGCGCTGGTGCCATCGCCCAAATCCCATTCGAATTTAGCCAGATGACTGCCTCCGGCCACGGTGGAATTTCTAGCGTTAAAGCTAACCGTCTGGCCCACTTGGCCCTGCGTGGTTCCATTGATAACGGCCCTAGGCGGCTCGTTTTCGGCGATGTAACCGATGCCCAAGGTGATGAGCGCTCCACCGTCAGCCTCGAAATATTCCAGGCGGACAACATGGGTCCCTTGCGCCAGATTAACATCGGCTACATAGTTGCGAGGCGAGCTGCCCCGCCAACCATCGATCACCATGCCATCATCAACAAACAATCTCGCTCCGTCATCGACCCAAATTGAGAAACGGTAGGTTCCTGCCGGCATCTCGCGGTTGATGGTCCAGCGGGCCGAAAAATTATCAACCGGCACTTCGGGAGCCGGTGAACCAGCGCCCCAGTTGAAATTAATGGCCGGATCATCTCGTACCAGCACCGGCTCGCCGCGCAGATCGCGATTGTCGAAATATTCACCGCGCCAGCCGGTGAAGGCTACCGGTGGGGTGGGGGTTGGTTCGGGTACGGGCGGAGGCTGAATAATGGGAACATTACCGGTGTTTTCGGTCGTTACAAATTGAGCCGCCACCCAGCCTTGACCACCATCGGCGGCATCGACCCTTATTGTCCACCATTCGCTGTCAGGGCTGACGCCGATGACATCGGCAGTTTGATCCTGCTTTAGAATTCCGACAATGTCGTAATCCAAACCGGGACCGCTGCGGATGTTGACATTGGTAGTGGCGATTAACAACGGGCCACCCGGTACCGGAGTCGGTACAACGATAATTATTCCACCCGATCCGCCTGATGGGTCGGACCCCCGTCCACTGAACAACAAAGAAAAGGCCAAAACCCCAATGATAAACAGGAGCACAACCCCGACCAGAGCATAAGCCCACCAGGGAATGGTTTGCCAAAATGGTTTATCTACCGTTGGCGGTGTTGACTTTACCTCGCCTCCCAGAGCTGCATCAAGTGCCATCTTCATCTCGCTGACCGATTGAAAGCGTTGCGCCGGATTTTCAGCCATCGCCGTCAAGATGACGTCCTCGACTTCAAGCGGTAGATCAGGGCGCTGCACGTGGGGACTGAGACTGGCTCCTTTGGGGGGTGGCTGCCCAAGAAGCATCTCGTAAAGCAGCACACCCAAGGCATAGACATCCGTTCGGGCATCGATAGAGCCACCCTGGGCCTGCTCCGGACTTTGATACGGGCTGCCCAGACCGTGTACGCCTATCTTTTGAAACGCGCCAAAATCGGTTAAAAGAGGCTGCTCTTCTTTATCGAGCAGAATGTTAGAGGGTTTGAGGTTACCGTGCACGATGCCTTGATCGTGTACATAGGCCAGAGCGTCGGCGAGAGATCGAAAAATCTGGGAAGCCCTCTCTAGCGGATAGAACTGTTTCATGCGCTCTTGGAGCGTAGCTCCCGGAATGTAAGGGGTGACTAAATAGAGGCGATCCTCCTCCAAGCCATAATCATAAACCGAGAGAATATTGGAGTGATTGAGACCGGCAATCAACTGCATTTCCTGGCGGAACTGCTGAACAGCGGACGGAACCAGACTTGCCGCCGGAGATAGATATTTTATAGCCACCTCCCGTTTCATTGCCGACTCATAAGCTCTGTAAACCAGGTTGCGCTCACTCTGGCTAATGAGTTCTTGGAGTTGGTATTTATTATCAAGCAGGTTCGTCATAACATCTCACCTAAGCTTTGGGACGAGTCTGGACTCTCTAAGTTTTTATTGTAAGCCAGCAAGGCCCTAAATGCATCGACTATCCGGTGAGTTTGAAGATTAGACGATTGGTCCATTCTCAGTTGGGTCATTTGTCCAAGGGGTGAACTCGTCGGATAACCGATGTCTCAACAACTGTTTTGTCTTACAATATTATCATGCGGCCTAAAGCGATTCTTGAGTTATTTAAAGAAAGTATTATCGCCTGGTTTTGGAGCGATGCGGCTCTGTATGCAGCAGCACTGGCTTACTACACCATTTTTTCCCTGGCTCCTTTGCTTATCATCTCTATGGTTATTGCCACGCAAATGTTTAGCGAGGCCGCCGTGGAGGGCCGAATTGTGGCTACTATTGATAACGCGATTGGCACCGCGGGCGCTGTTGTTGTTCAGGACATCATCAAAAACAGCCAGGGATTTTTGTCCAGCAGCGTAGCGACCGGGATCAGTATCCTCTTTGTCATATATGGGGCCTCGGCAGTGTTTCGAGAGCTACGCCGGTCGCTCAATGCGATGTGGGGGGTAGTGCCACGCGGGGAGTCGCTGCACCAAAGCCTCATGACGATGGTCAAGACGCATCTTCTGTCGGCGATAGCGGTTTTGCTTGTTGGCTTTTTTGTTTTGGGAGGGCTACTGCTTAACGCTCTATGGGCAGCGCTGCCTGCCTCCTATTTCGAGGCCATGATGCGATATGTGGAAAACGTCGTGCCGATGGCTCAAGTTGTAGCCTCGCCTATCATTTATGTGTTTATCTTTGCGCTTGTTTTCAAAACCCTTCCTCAGGCTGTAATTCGGTGGCGGGATGTATGGTTTGGGGCCGCAGTGACCGCTATTTTGTTTTGGTTGGGTGGGTATACCGTCGGTCTCTATCTGAGCTACAGCGTTTGGGCCTCCGTGTATGGCGCTGCCGGGTCACTCATCGCTTTTCTGTTGTGGGTTTATTATTGCACGTGGATTTTTCTTTTTGGGGCGAAATTCACGCAGTTATATGCCGCTAAATTTGGCGTTCCCATTATACCGGACGGGGACGCGATGTTTGTTATACCAAGTTACGACAAAGAACTTGATAGTTAGGACAAATGACCCAGTTCAACATGGGTCATCTGTCCGAGGCGAAAACTCGCCGGATAGTCGATGTCGGTAGCCTGATTCTGTCATAGAATGGAACTGTATAAGTCCAACTGTTTTTAGTCAAGGGAGACAATGATGCCTAATTTAATTGTAATAACGTTTGATAATCCTGATGAAGCCGGTCAGGTACGTGAAGCCATCAAGCAGGTGGAGAAGCGCGGTCAGATTAGCCTGGACGACTCAGCCGTTGTGGTCAAGGATGCAGACGGAAAAATTCACGTAAAAAACCAGGTCGATCGCGGTGTTAAGGTTGGGGCTGTGGCCGGTGGCGTGATTGGGCTGCTCTTAGGGGGGATATTCTTCCCGCTGGCCGGACTGTTAACCGGGCTTGCCGGTGGAGCCGCTGTCGGGGCGATGGCCGATCTTGGCGTTCAAAAAAGCTTCGTCAAAGATGTCGCCGATTCGTTAGCGCCTGGCAATTCGGCGCTCTTTATTATCGTCCGTGAAGCTACACCGGAAGCAGCAATTGCCGCCCTAAAACCTTACAAAGGCGAAATCTATCATACTTCATTGGCACCGGATATGGAAGAGAATTTACGGCAGGTATTAAAGGAACGAAAATAGAACTTATCACCAGCAATACGAATTTCAGCGGGCAGTGACTAATGAGAGAGACTGTGATGACCAGCGTACCTTCTATTCGCATCATAATCGTTGACGACCATCCCGTCATTCGAAGTGGTTTGAAGTATTCACTTCTGGCGTTTGATGATATTGAAGTAGCCGGCGAAGCAGGCAGCGGTAAGGAAGCCTTGCGCTTGTGCAGCGAGGTACAGCCCGATGTTGTCCTGATGGATCTGATGATGCCCGATATGGATGGGGGAACCACCACCAAAGCGATTAAAGAACAATACTCTGAGATACAAGTTGTGGCCTTAACCAGCTTTCAAGATAAGCAGAGAATGCAAAAAGTGCTCCAGGCCGGGGCTATGGGCTTTTTGTTGAAAAATGTATCGATTGATGAATTGGGCGATGCCATTCGGGCCGCCCACGCCGGACGGCTTACGCTGGCTCCCGAAGCCGCTCAGATGCTGCTCGAACCCGCCGATCCGCCCTCGCCTCCGGGCCATAATTTAACCGAACGACAGCTGCAGGTGTTGGCTCTCATTGTTCAGGGATTAAGCAACGTTCAAATTGCCGAGCAACTCGTCATTAGTTTATCGACAGCACGCCACCATGTCAGCGAAATTTTGACGAAACTGGGCGCTGCCAATCGAGCTGAAGCCGCCGCACTCGCTGTACAGCATAACTTGGTGAGAGAATAGGCAGACCCCATGACCACCCTTACTGTGCTCAAGTTTACCACAGCGCGCGGGGCTGAATATGTACTTGAGACATTGCAACGGTTACAGAAGCAGCGACTGCTCATCCTGCACGATGCGGCGCTTGTAACTTGGCCGCCGGGTGCAAAAAAGCCCAAGACTCGCCACCTAACCAATCTAGCCGGGCAGGGCGCGTTGGACGGCGCGTTTTGGGGATTGTTGTTCGGTCTTATTTTTTTAATTCCCATAGCGGGGGCTGCACTCGGAGCAGCGGCTGGGGCGATAGCCGGTTACATGACCCAAATGGGTGTTACCGACGATTTTGTAAAAGAGATGCGCCAGATAGTTACTGAAGGAACGTCGGCCCTTTTCTTGCTGACCAGTGAGGAAGTTCCCGATAAGATTATCGATGCGCTCCGTGGAACCGGCCTAGAGGTGGTCAACACAAATTTGTCCAAAGAAGCAGAGGAAAAGTTGCGGCAGGCCTTTGCGTCGAAGCTGTAGCACTTCTTGAGACGACGAGAGCTGATAGGTTTTCGACAATTAATATTTATTGATGGCAACTTTTCATGCAAAGGTTGTTTTTATAGCAAAATCATTGGGAAAACCTGTCAGCTCTTTACTCTACAACAAGCTAATTTTTGAGAGGAATCATGTCTACAATTTTTGCGGCTCTATTTGCAGGTTTGCTTGGCCTAGCCTTTTGTTTTTACGGCTACCGCATATTTATGGTTATGCTCCCCATTTGGGGTTTTTTTGGCGGTTTTTGGCTAGGCGCGATGGGGACCTCCCTCATTTTGGGCACAGGCTTTTTGAGTACAATCTTTGGCTGGATGGTTGGCTTTGGATTGGGTTTGGTTGGGGCGATTCTTTCGTACCTGTTTTACTTGATCGGCGTCGCCTGGATCGCCGGCAGTTTTGGGGCGGCTTTAGGCTCCGGCTTTATGGCCCTTCTTGGCTTTGAGGCCGGCTTTCTTATATTTGTGGTGGCGCTCAGTAGCGGGATTATGGTGGCCCTTCTCACCCTGATTACGGGGTTCCAACGCCCGATGATTATGGCCATGACAGCCGCCGGCGGAGCCAAAGGCATGTTGTTAGCCGTGCTGCTCCTTTTGGGTCGAGTCTCGGTGGCCGATTTGCAAGCCACCGGCAATGCTATCCAGCCTGTCCTCCACGATTCACTTTTTTGGTTAGTGGCCTGGATTGTCCTCACTCTAATTGGTTTGACGGTTCAAATGCGGGTGCATCGGGAATATACGTTTTCTAAAGAACAGTTTCGCGAAGCGTGGGGTTGATGCCCCTTATTTCTGATTAAAGGAGAAACAACAATGCCTCTCTTTATTGATCCCACCTATTTTTGGTATGTTTTAATCCCGACCCTTCTCCTGTCCGGTGGTGTTCAACTTTATCTAAAATCCACCTTCAACACGTGGAGTAAAAAACGCAACAGTATGAGTTTAACCGGACAACAGGTAGGCCAGCAGTTATTTAACCGAACCAGCCTTAACGCCATTCCTTTACAACGAACCCCAGGCGTTCTAAGCGATCATTTCGATCCCCGGGCCAATGTTGTCCGCCTCTCCGACGCGGTCGCGAAGCAACCCTCTGTAGCTGCGATGGCCGTTACGGCGCATGAATTGGGGCATGTGCAACAGTATCAAACCGGTTCGGGCCTCATCGCTGCCCGGAATTTTTTACTACCGGCCCTTCAATTCAGCCCCACCTTGTCCTACATCGCTATTTTTATGGGATTGGTTTTCAATATGACCAATTTGATTTGGATCGGTATTTTTTTCTTTGCCTTAATGGTTCTCTTTTCACTATTGACCCTACCCGTTGAGTTCGATGCCAGCCGGCGCGGTTTGAAACTCCTCCGCGAGGCCAATCTCTTACAAAATGCAGAAGATGCCAGTGGTGCTAGAAAAGTGTTAACAGCAGCGGCGCTTACCTATTTAGCAGCGGCGATTACCTCGATCTTGCAGCTTTTATATTACATCAGCATTGCCAGGCGCAGCCAGTAAAGATGTTAGGAGCAACAGATGGCAACTGAAACCGTTAATCCGCCAACGACAGCAGACGCGCAGAACCCGCTTGATGCCGCCGCGCGGAAGGGGCAAGAGGCTCGACAACGCCTGGTCCAGCGTTTGCGCAGCATTACCCCGGCCAGCTTTATGCGCTTCTTGTTAGTAACCGGCGCATTTCTGATCATTGGCTGGCTCATTTGGTATACGTGGGTCGCTCTAACCCCATTTATTGTGGGGGGAATTGTTGCCTATATGGTGCTGCCGCTGGTCAATCGGCTTGATCGATTTATGCCCCGCATCCTGGCTATTATAATAGCCCTCTCGCTGGTGATCGGCGTCGTATCGCTGTTTATTACCCTGCTTATTCCTATTTTGGTCGACCAATTTTACAACCTCTATCTCATTTTACCGGGTATGGACGACATACAGACATATCGACAGCAGCTTAATGACTATCTGACCACGCTACCAGAGCCGGTACGGGTGGCTATCAACGATGCTTATCTCCAGGCCTCAACGCAGCTTGAGACCAACATGAGCCTTTATCTTTCTCGTGTTGTTGATATTGGTTTGGCGGTGCTCCTGAATCTGGTGAATACACTCAGTTTCATACTGGGTTTCCTGGTTGTGCCGGCCTGGCTGTTGACTATTCTCCAGGACCAACGCCACGCGCCCAAGGCTCTTGATCGTATCTTGCCTGCTTGGTTACATGCCGACTTTTGGGCCGTTCTTCGCATAGTTGATCGCGCCTTTGGATCGTTTATTCGAGGACAACTGCTAACAGCCGTGATTGTCTCGGTGCTGACCTACGGTGGTCTGGAAGTGCTGGTCCGGTTGTTTGGCATCCCGGGCAATGCTCGCTACCAACTGCTGCTGGCAATGTTCGCCGGTTTAATGCAGCTTATCCCCTCAATTGGGCCGTTTTTGGCAGTCATTCCGGCCATTTTGATAACCTGGACGGTTTCCATCGAACTGGCGCTGGCCACGCTAGCGCTTTATATCCTGGTTCAGTTCCTCGTTATCAACTTTGTTACGCCCCGGGTTGAACGAAGTGTTGTTGATGTTCACCCCGCCATTTTTATTCTCATTCTGGTGTCGCTCAGCCAATTCGGTTTCTGGTGGATTTTGCTGGCTGCACCGGTAACGGCCATTGTCCGCGATACATTCCGCTATATCTATGGCCGCTTCGGCGAACCACCCCGCCCGGCGGGGCTGCTGCCCGATGAACCACTACCGGTGGCGTCGACCGCGTCTGCCGCCCGGATCGTTCGAAAACGACGCTTGATACCGATCCCTCGGCGCCGTCTGCGAAATGTAAATACTCATCGTAATCTCTAACTGCATGGAGTTATGAGCTAATGGCTAATGAACAAAACGAATTAAACGAACAATTTACAGAATATGTGGAAATGCCCCAATCGCAACTCACTCAACTGCATGTACCGCTTGATGAGGCGATGACCGCCTTCACCACGCGCAGTGCAAACGGTACCATCCCTATTGTGGTTGTGCCTGAAAAGCAGTTAGGGGTGCGGATGGAGCTTCTTGCCCTGGGCGTGGTGGTGCTGGTCGCCGGTATCTATTTTGGGAGTTGGTTGAATATACCCTTGCTGGTTACCCTGTCTGTGCTTGCCGGCCCGGTAATCATCTTGCTAGGCCTCTATCGGGCCATACGGGTGCGTATTCCCGAAGGCGTCAATGCGCTCGTCGCCAGGGGAGGACGCTATACCGGAACGCTGACCCCCGGTACCCATATGATCATGCCGTGGACCATTATCACCCATTTAGTCACCCGGCGCGAAATTCCCTTTACCGTGCCGGTGACCGACGCGCCCACGCAGGATAACGTGCGGGCGATGGTGGATACACTGATCACGTTCTCCATCACCGATCCCTATCGCTTTGTTTTTAATATCTCGGCCGACGATTTCGATCAGGTCTTTCAGGCATCCTGTCAGGATAGCCTCCGGGCGATGATTCGCCAGATTGCTTCGGATCAAGTCAATGATTTGGTTCGCCGAGATCTGACCGACCTTAAGGAAGGCCTCAACGCCGATGTGGAACCCTATGGCGTGACCATTATGAAGATCAATATCACCTACGCCCAACCCCCCGCTGATTTTGTAGCCTCTCAAGAGGCGCGCCAACTGGCTATTTTCCAGCAAGCCGAGCAGGCAGAAAGGCATACCTTAGCGCTACGCCGCCAAATGGATCAGGAGATTCTGGCCCGACAGCAAGTCATTGCCAAGGTAGAGCGTGAGCGGGAAGAGCTACAAATGGAGGTACAGCGGGCCGAGGCCCGACGCCGCGTTTATGAACTGGAGGCAGAAGCGGAGGAACTGCGCCTGACCAAATTAGAGGAGCGCCTGAAAAAGTTTCCCGAAGCCGTTAAGTGGGAATGGCAGAGTGAGCAGCTTCACGTGGCCCAAGCGCTGGCCGGTAATTCGCGGGCAGTATTACAACTCGGCAACACCGATGCTTTGGTGCGCACAATCTTGCTGCGTGATTTGGGCGGTTCATTAGCAGCTTCAGATGAAGTTGATGTTAGTAGCGTTGATGGCGCTACCTAACAGGGTCTCCCCCCGAAAAACATGGTAAACGATATCCTACAACTCACGATGGCAAGGTCTCCCTTTATGAAGTCCTTGTTCATCGGAACCTGTAGCCTCATTATTGTTTTAGGCGTTCGGTACATTACGCCTGTTCTTAATCCCTTGCTCGTTGGTTTGCTTATCGCTATCTTCTGTACCCCTCTGCTTTTCTGGCTCCAACGGAAAGGGGCACCCCGCTGGTTAGCTCTACTCATCATGGTATTGGTGGTCTTCTTGCTTGGTTTGCTCGTCGCCTCCATCGTGAGTTATTCAATCGAGCAATTGACTAACAGTCTGGATACGTATCGAGACCGATTAGAACTGCTGAAGGCAGACGTAGTCGCGCTGGTAAAGGATTGGGGCGTCGTCGATGCGGAAGAGATTCTTCCGCTCGAACTTATCGAACCTCAAACGATGATTACGGCAGCGGTCTGGGTTATTCAAGGGTTAAGCACAATTGTGGGCCAATCGGTTATTATTTTATTGATTGCCGGTTTTGTCCTCATCGAAGCGGCGGTTTTGCCGGCTAAAATCGAAGCGGGATTAGGACCGGATCACCCGTTACTCAAACAGTTTAACCTTTATAGTATCGACGTTACGCGATACTTGGCGCTTAAAAGTTGGGTTAACTTATTAACAGGTGTCGCTATTGCCCTCTGGACATGGTTTTTAGGCTTGGATTTCTTTCTCCTATGGGGCTTGATCATGTTCTTTTTGAACTTCGTTCCGACCCTTGGCTCCGTTTTGGCTGCGATTCCAGCCATCTTCCTGGCCCTGGTGCAATACGGACCGCGAACAGCCGTTATCACCGCTGTCGGTTACTATATCATCAATGTGGCTATTAGTGTGGGTATCGAACCCAGAGTGATGGGCAGGGGTCTCGATTTATCGATCTTTGTCGTGTTTTTCTCGCTCTTCTTTTTCGCCTGGCTGTTAGGGCCGGTCGGCATGTTTATCGGCATCCCGGTTGTCGTCCTGTTGAAGTTCATTCTGGCGAGTTATGAGGAAACCCAATGGTTGGCTGTCGCTATGGGCAGTAAGGTTCCGCTCAAGCCGGCAATTACAGAGATTGTCGAAACTAAAGGTGAAGAAAATACGTAAGGAGATATGAGAAGTAAAAAGTTATTGCAATTGTAAGCGTCTGTTTTTACGTGTAGCTGTGTAGTTATCGCCAAACAAAGGAGTTAAAGAATGAGAAGTTTACTGTTGCTTGGCCTTTTGGCCGGGCTGTTATTTGCAACGGGCGCAACCGCCCTCGCTTTGGTAGATGATTCAGAAGCAACGATCATCGCAGCCGGAGCGGAAACGCTTGACCCAGGCTCGGTCGAGGCTGCGCTGCGACCAGTCGATGGTTTTGCCGCCAAACCGGCGGCCCAGACCGGCGTAGCAAGCATCAATGGGTTGGCTATACAGAGTAATAACCCCACCTGTGGTTCTGCATTCACCGTTCACGTCAATGTCACCAACACAACCGGACAACCCACCCCTCCGGGCACGGTTTCTTTGCGCAATGTTCATCGTGGCAGCGGTCACGTGAACTATACCGGTTCTCAGAATTACCCGTCTGTTCCTCCGGGCGGCAACTATGTGGTACCCTTTCAAGTGTTGATAAACAGCTACGAATCCCGAGGCCAGGAACTGACCGCTTCTACAAACGGCAACAGCTTCAACCTCAGGTACGATCTCAGACAAGGAAACTGTTCCAAAGGCTTCACCCCGATACCGTCACCCCCTTCCGGTAACAACCAATATATTCAGGTTAGACACAGCGGCAAATGTCTGGACGTTCCGGGCGGCAGCCAAGGCACGATAACGCCGGTTCAGCAATTTAGCTGTACCGGGAACAACAACCAATCGTGGTCTTTAGAGTCGGTTGGAAACGGTTATTTCAGGATCGTTTCGCGCTTTAGCGGGATGTGTTTGGATGTTCAGGGCTTCAGCCAACAAGCCCATGCCCTGATACAACAATTTCCCTGTAACGGCGGCGATAACCAAAGTTTTTCCTTTCGGCATGCGTCCGGCGGATACAATATGATCGTCGCCAAACACAGCGGCTTATGCCTTGATGTACCCGGATCATCAAACAACGATAAAATCTCTATCCAGCAATATCCATGCCACGGCAGCGACAATCAACTTTGGCGAATACGTTAGGTGCGTTTAGGAGAATAACAATGACAAAATCGATAAAATTTACAATTCTGGCTGCTATTTTGCTGGTGGGTATCGTTGGATTGAACACGGTTATGGCTGCGCCGCTGCCGCAAACCGAATCAAAGCTGTTTCCTTACAGCGCCGATAGCCTGACTTACGGCTTTGTTGACGAAGCCGGCGAGTGGGTGATTGAACCTGAGTTTGATTTTGCCGGCGAATTTGTCGAGGGCTTAGCCGTAATCGAACAGGATGGACAATACGGTTACATCGACCCCAGCGGCGATGTGGTGGTTGAACCCCAATATGACTTTGCCTTTGACTTTTCAGAAGGCCTGGCCCCGGTGGCTGTTGACGGCGAGGCCGGCTACATCGACCAGACCGGCGCGATGGTCATCGAACCCCAATTTGACGACGCCCGCCCCTTTACCGCCGAGGGTTTAGCCGTTGTGAGAATGGGGCAAAACTATGGCTATATCGACCAAGAGGGTCAGTTTGTCATCGATCCCCAGTTCGAGTCGGCCTTTAGCTTTTCCGATGGGCTGGCTGCCGTAGCGGTTGATGGTGAATACGGCTATATCGACGAGAGCGGCACGGTGGTTATTCAGCCCCAGTTCGATTTTGCCGCCGGATTTTCAGAAGGGCTGGCCGCGGTTCTCATCAACGGACAGATGGGCTTTATTAATGAAGAGGGCGAACTCGTCATCGAGCCGATCTACAATTTTGCTCAGGATTTCTCAGAAGGATTGGCCGCGGTGAGTGTTGACGGTCAAGTCGGCTTTATTGATGAGACCGGCGCGATGGTTATAGAACCCCAGTTTAATTATGCTGAAAACTTCTCAGAAGGGTTGGCCGCTGTCCGGGTTGATGATTTAATTGGCTTTATTGATGAAACCGGCGCGATGGTCATCGAACCCCAATTTGATGATGCCCGCGCCTTTCAAGATGGCTTGGCCCGGGTTGAACAGGCCAATGAGTGGGGCTACATCGACCCAAGCGGTGCGCTTAGCTTCATGATGCCTGTATCGGCGGCCTCGCTCGACTCAACGCTGATTATCCCGTTCTTGCCCGGCGTACCGGCTGAAACCCGTGCCGGTATCTGTTTGACCCAATCATCAATTATCCCCGACGATTTTGCCTGGCGCTGCGTTGTTGAGTCGGATGAGCCGGACGAAATTTCGATATACGACCCCTGTCTGGTTGCCAACGATGGACAAACTTTGGTCTGCGGAGCCGATCCGCTGGTTGGTGATCCCGGCTTCAAGATCGATCTCGTCGAACCGCTGCCTGATCAAGCGGCCAGTGCGGAGGCCGATAGCGAAAACCATGCCTGGCTGGTTCAGTTAGCCGATGGCGCAGTGTGTCAATTTGTGGTGGGCGTCACCTCCACCATTGACGGCCAACGATCCAACTACATCTGCTCAGATAGCTCGGTCTTGCTGGGTGATTTGCAGCCCGGCACCGTGTGGCAGGCCGACCAAATTGCCCTGGGCGATATTGTTCGAACCGATGAAGGCTATACAGCCGAGGAAATCACCCCGGCTGAAATTGCTGTGGTCTGGCAGCCGGTCGGTCCCGAGGCCGTCCTTGAAGAGATTGGTCTTACAGCCGGCCAACTCAGTATCGACCCAACCGGTGTGGCGGAAACAATAAGGGGTGAGATTAGGCCTGCCGTTCCATATGTGCCGGAGCTATCGGACAGCCTGGACGGGGAACCAGCGCATTTAAGATTTACATTTGATGATGAAGATCTATCGGAGTTGGGAGGCGTTTCTCAACATCAGGCCCAGTTGCTCATTTACCCCGTAGAGGCTTACCAAGCCATTTATGAGGATGCCGAAGATAACGTGGTCAGCCAGCGCATAGAAGCGTTGCAAACGCTGCTGCAAGATCGACCGGAAAGCGTTGAGGATGAGATCCCGGTGCTGCCCGGCTTTGGTAACGCAGAACAAATGATAAAAGCCGGAATTAAATATCTGGATTTCGACGGCGGGTCGGGCATTCGCTTTATCACGCACTATGGCCTGGGTACCACGCCCATTACCGAGCATGGTGTCTTTTATACCTTCCAAGGGCTAACCGACGACGGTCAATATTACGTCGCCTACTACCACCCCGCGCCATCCACGCTTCTCCCTGGCGATTTTGAATCGGTTGAGGGTTTAATTGAAGATTACGATGCCTTTGAAGCGGATTTTGAAACCTATCTGCAGGAGATAAATGACCAACTGGACACGGCTGAAACAAGTGCCTTTACACCGAACCTGACCGACATCGATGCGATGCTTGAGTCACTTCAAATCGGGCCGTAATCCAGTTACACAGATGCTGTCCAAATTGATGGACAGACGAGAAGCCTATATTAATCGATCTAAACCGTAGTCATAATTATTTTAAATGTGAGGAGCACATTATGGTATATCTTCTTGTTCGTTGGGTAATTTTAGCCGCCGCTATTGCTCTAACTGCGTGGCTGATGCCGGGTATGGCGATTCATGGTAATTATTTTGTCAGTTTGATCATCATCTCTGCACTTTATGGCCTGGTTAATGCCATTATCCGGCCTATTGTTATGTTTCTCTCGTGTCCCTTGGTTATTCTTACACTTGGGCTGTTCGCCTTGATTGTCAACGCTTTGATGCTGTCGTTAACCAATTGGTTTTTGCCCGAGATCTTGACCATCGATAGCTTCTTCTGGACAACGATTATTGCCGCGCTCATTATCAGCATTGTCTCCGGCATCTTGAATATCTTTGTTCATGGGAATGACAACTGGTAAGACTACGCTACTATTTCATTGCCATTGTACCCTGAAAATATCGAAAAACCGGTATTCAAGGAAAACCACGTATGAAGTAGGGAGTAAGGAGTAGGACGTAATTAATTCTACCCGCTTGCTCCCTACTCCCCTTCGCCTTGCTCCCCTAAGAAACCAAAAATAGAGGAAAAGCACCTATTCATGAAGCAAAATCGTAATCTACTTATTATTGTTGGCCTACTGGCCTTGCTGGCTTTGGCTCTGGCAGGGCTGTTAGGCTACTATTTCTTCGTCCGGGCCACCGTAGAGACGCCGGATACCTCCTGGGAAGAGGTCCAAACGGCCGGTCACCTGGTGGTCGGCACCTCAGCCGATTACAATCCGTTCGAATATTACGTCAGTGATTTTCAACTCGACGGCTTTGATATTGCTCTGATGGATGCGATCAGCCAGCGTCTGGGCGTTCGGTCGGAATATAAAAACTATGCATTTAACGGTTTGGGCGATGCCTTGCAGCTTGATCAGATTGACGTTGCCGTGGCGGCCATCTCCGTCAACCCGGAGCGTGCTGCCGAGGTTGATTTTTCAAACATCTATCTGGTGACCGAAGACGCAGTCCTGTCCCTTGACGAAACCGGCCCTCAGATCACGCAAGTGCAAGATGTGGCCGGTTTCCGCATTGGCGTCCAGAGCCAGTCGGTGCATCATAACTGGGCCAGAACCAACCTGGTTGATACCGGCCTGGTCCCGACCAGAGATCTTCTCGTCTATCAAAATTTCGATCAGGCTGTCAATGATTTAAAGGGAAATCGGGTTGATTTGTTGATTACAGATTTACCCGTCGCCCAAGAAGTGGCCACAACCGAGGGAGTGACTATTGCCGGGCAGGGTCTCAACCCACAGCGCCTGGCCATCGCCTTACCCAAAGGCGCAACCTCATTGAAAGCGCAAATCGATCGCGCTCTGGCCGAGTTACAAAGTGAGGGCGTGGTAGCCGAACTGGCGGAGCAATACCTGGACATCCAAGAGTCTGAACTGCTGCCAACGCCAACCGCCACCGCCGTGGCCGGGCCGACGCCTACCCCTGGCCCACCGTCGGGGGAATGTCTTGCCAGCTCAAGCCTGGTTGAACACCTGACCTTCGATGACCAAAACATGACCGCACCCCCCGAATTCCAGCCGGGACAAGCTTTTACAAAAGGTTGGCGAATCCGCAACAGAGGCACCTGCACCTGGGATGAGAGCTTCCGTTTGGTGTATGCGCACGGCAACAGCCCCGCTGCCCAGATGGGGGGCCAACCCCTTGCGCTGAGCGGTCCGGTTGAGCCGGGTGAGACGGTTGATTTAGAGCTTCCCCTGTTTGCGCCGCTGCAACCGGGTATTTATCAGGGTTTCTGGCAGCTCACGACCGGTGACAATGAGGCCTTTGGTGAGCGCTTCCCGGTGGGCATTCAAGTTCCGGGCTTACCGACGCCTACCCCGGCTCCAACCCAAACGCCCGCCCCCGGCATCGACTTCACGGTTGACCGGACTACGATCAATCGGGGTGAGTGTGTCACCTTCGCCTGGAATGTCGATAATGTTCGAGAAGTTTACTTTTATGCGCAGGGGGAACGTTGGCAGGATAATGGCGTTTCCGGGCAAGACAGCCGCACGGTTTGTCCCTCAGTAACCACCATTTATGAGCTTCGCGTTGTTAAAACAGATGGCTCGGTTGAGGTGCGACAGATCACCATTACCGTTGAGGCCGTGGTCGGTGCGCCTAACATCACGCGCTTTTCTGTCGATCCCAGCCCGCAGATTACCGTGGGGCAATGTGTGCAGATCCGTTGGGAGGTACAGGGTGACATCGACGAGGTCGTTCTCGCGGCCAACAACAGGGCGCTCTGGGAAGGTGCGCCCATGAGCGGCAGCTTAGAGGATTGTCCGCCCGGCAGCGGTAAGGTCGACTATACCGTTGAAGCCAGCGGACCGGGCGGCATCAGCCGTAACCAGCGCACCATCACGGTCGTCGAGGGAGAAGCCACGCCGGTTCCCACCCCGGAGCCGGAAATGCCAATTATCAATGCCTTTGAGGTTGTGCCTAATCAGGTTGAAGTGAATCAATGTGTCACCCTCTCCTGGCGCACCGGTGGCGGAACAACACGGGTTCAGCTAAAACAGAACGGCGCTATCATTTTGGACAATGCTCCCTTCGAGGGTTCTTCGCAAAGTTGTAGCCTCTCCGAACCGGGCCAAGTTGTATTTCGGGTCGATGCCTTCAACAGCGACGGTCAAAATGCTTTTGAGGAGGAGGCGGTGAGCGTGAGTGAAACCCCGGCCGACAATCCCCTGCTCGGTACCTCGTGGGTACTTGAGACCATGCCGAACGGTACGCCGGTGTTAGACGGAACCAACCTTGCGATTACTTTTGGGGTAAACAATACCCTCAACGGATCGGGGGGATGCAACAGCTATTCGGCTGAGTATGTTGTATCGGGTCAGAGTCTGGCGATTACGCCGCCAAGTTCTTCGCAACAGTTCTGTGCTGAACCTGAAGGTATTATGGAGCAAGAAGCGACGTACCTTTCCACACTCCCAACGGTCGGTTCTTTCCGTCTCGAAGCCAATACCTTGACGTTGTTAGATAGTGGGGGCAACACGGTATTGACTTTTCTTAAATTAGGTTAATGGCAAGATCGCATCGCTCCCAACATGAGCAATCGTGAATGTTGGGAGCGACTATTACTTTACTGTATTAGGAGATTGGAGATTGGTAATTAGGTTAGTGTCATTTGTTTTTCGCCACAACATTTCATAGAACATAGTGCGTATTGCGTATTGCGTAGTGCGTAAAAAGGCGCTCAATACGCATTACGCACT
>JAGRBZ010000229.1 GCA_020433805.1 Anaerolineae bacterium | reverse complement strand
CGTTTCCTCTTTTCTGCTTTTGGGTAACTATGCCTCCGCTTTGCTCATCCGTCAATCTCTTTCTGGCCGACTACTAGGCGACTTAACGGAAGTTGAGACACATTACAGGGCAGCCATTCTGTTAAACCCAACAGAGGCAACTGCCTACCATAATTTGGGGCTGCTGCTTAATTGGCAAGGAAGAGCTGCTGAAGCTTTATCTTTGTTAGAGATAGCCAGGCTACTAAACCCAACCTCCCGATATAAGTACGACTCCGCTCTGGTTCTACCTAAAATCTACCAATCTAGAGCAGAGATTGAGCAATGGCGGCAACATCAGATCAATCAATTGGTTTGGTTAGAGCAAACCGGAATACGTTTCGATTCCGACCAAGAAAAATATGCTCCTAATTTTTATTTAGCATACCAAGGCTTCAATGACAAAGCCATACACGAGACCATAGCCCGACTCTATCTTTCTCCATCTGAACCGTTTATGACACAGCCATCGCCTCCAGAAGGCAAAATACATATCGGTTTTATCTCAGCTCACTTTAAAGCCCATACCATCACTCGCTTAAATCAGGGGCTGATTGCTAATTTGTCTCGGGACAAATTTATCGTGACCCTGTTTGTTTTAGAAGATAAAATAGATGACTTTGTCGATTTTTTGAAAGCTTGTGTTGATCAATATGTAGTGCTACCGCAAAACTTGCCCGACGCACGTGAAAAAATTCGGCATTTTCAGCCCGATATTCTCTATTATACCGACATTGGTATGGAGGAAGTGACCTATGCTTTGGCTACCACCCGATTAGCTTCGGTGCAGTGCGTTACTTGGGGGCATCCAGTCACTACAGGTCTAAAGACGATTGATTACTTTATCTCCAGCAAGTTATTTGAAAGATCTCAAGCGCAATACCACTATACGGAAAAATTGGTACTAATGAAGGGACCAACTATCTTTTACACTCCACCTACTCTCCCACAGCCTCAACAAGGTCGGGAGTTCTTTGGCTTAAGCCCACAGGCTCATATATACCTATGCCCGCAAACTCTATTTAAATTCCATCCCGATTTCGACTATATATTGGAGTCTATTCTGGAAGGTGATCCTCTAGGCCAATTGGTGCTGATCGAGGGGCAAGTTCGTCAGTGGCAGGACATCTTACTCCAACGCTTTAAGCAAACAATTCCCCAAGTGGTCGATAGAGTTTGTATTCTGCCTGCGCAAAGCCACGAGAACTTTCTCAATTTATTAGCTGTGGCTGATGTTATGCTTGATACGATCCATTTTGGTGGAGGCAATACCACCCTAGAGGCTCTAGCCTTGGGGACGCCGGTCGTCACCCTTCCTTCTGAATTTTTGCGAGGTCGCTTGACCTATGGATTCTACCAAAAGATGGGGCTGTCAGATTGCATTGCTCATAACCCAAAGCAGTATGTTGAAATTGCCCTCAAACTTGGCCTCGATCCGATATATCGGGCTGAAGTCAGTCAGAATATCATAGCTGCTCATCCTTTACTCTTTGAAAATATCGCCACAGTGCGAGAATTCGAGCAATTCTTTATCACTGTTTTGCTCCAGCAACAAACTTACCTCAGCCCTGCTTATGACGAGGTTAATCTATGAATTCACAAATTGTCCAGTTAGATTTTGATGCAGTCCCATTATTGGACTGGCCTTCTGTTTCACTGTGTATGATAGTTAAAAATGAGGAGGCGAATTTGGCCGATTGCCTGGCCTCGGTTGGGAATTTTGCTAATGAGATCATTATTGTCGATACCGGCTCTTCTGATCGCACGGTTCAAATCGCCCAATCATTTGGAGCCAAGATTAAACACTTTACTTGGGTCAATGACTTTGCCGCCGCCCGTAATGAATCGATTAAAGATGCTAAAGGGGATTGGGTTTTTTGGATGGATGCTGATGACCGGCTAGAGCCGGAAAACGTAACCCGTTTAAAGCAAGCTGTAGTTTATGGTCAAGTCGATGCCTACATTTGCAAGGTAGTAAGCCAAGTTCAAGGACCTGATCAGTCATCGGTATCGGTTGATCATTTACGTCTGTTTCGCAACAGGCTGGGGCTGCAATTCGAACAGCCTATTCACGAACAAATTGCTCCTATGGCTAAACGACTAGGCTTAAAGATTGCTTATGCTAATATAACCATTGAGCATCTTGGCTACGCGGCTGACTCTGAAACATTGAAAGTCAAAGCCCGGCGCAATCGAGCAATGATTTTACAATGCCTTGACCGGCAGCCGGACAATCTCTATTGGCGATTTCATTTGGGTGTCAACCTATATACACTGGACGACTGGGCCGGCGCTTCCGAAAATTTTGAGTTAGTACTTGCTCAGTCCCCTAGCAACCTTTCTACAGAACAGCTTTATGAAGCTCTGGCCTTGATGATAGCTGCCTACAATAACCTGGGGTGTCCTGATCAAGTTGAGCAAGCCCTTGAACACGCCTTGAAATTGTTTTCTACCCGACAACATTTATGGGTTTTAGCCAGTAAATTTTATCTCTCTCAAAATCGACCCGAGAAGGCTATCTCGCTGTTAGAATATGCCAAGCTCCTTCCAACGGAAGCTGTTGGGATGGCTTGGCCTCAGGGTACGGTTGAAACTCTGCTAAGTCGCGCCTATCTTCGGCAAGCCCAAAGTTGGTACAAACAAAAGAAACCCAGCCAAATGGTTGATATTTTAACTCGCGCTATAGATATAGCTCCCTTGGCCGAGCGAAACCAAGCCTACAAACTGCTGGCTGTTGCTATGCAGCAAATGGGCCGAGAGCAAGATGCGGTCCGGTGCTGGCAGTTGGCCCAGAAGAATGTTAAAGATTTGTCTGAGTTTGTCTAAAAAACGAAAGATAAGACGTGCCAATGAGTCGTAAGAAAAGAAAACAACAGAAATTATCTCATCGCATAACATCCAATCGTCGTTCTATGACTGCTGAGAAGGTAATAGCAGTATCAAGCAAGGCTAGTTACTTGGACTCTGCCAAAATCCAAAATTCTAATAATGGCCATCTTTTCTTTGAAGATGAACCAGTTCCAGATCCTTGGCCCTCAATTTCATTATGTATGATCGTCAAAAATGAAGCTGAGAATTTAGCCGCCTGTCTAAAATCGGTAGGAGACTTAGCAGACGAAATCATCATTGTTGATACAGGTTCTACCGACAATACCATTGAAATTGCTCGCTCCTTCACAACGCAAGTTAAACATTTTACCTGGATTAACGATTTTGCTGCTGCCCGCAACGAGTCGATTAAAGATGCCCGGTGTGACTGGATTTTTTGGATGGATGCTGATGACCGACTTTTGCCTGAAAACGTAGCTCGATTGAAACAGGCTGTCACATGTGGTCGTGCCGATGCCTATTATTGTTATGTGGTCAGTCAGTTTGAAAACAATCAGGTCGCACAAGATCGCATAGAACATCTGCGGCTTTTTCGCAACCACAGGGGCGTACACTTTGATCTCCCTTTGCACGAGGATGCCGCGCCTATAGCACATCGATTAGGGTTAACCATTGCTCGCACGAATATTGTTGTTAATCACACCGGCTATACAGTCGATCCCCAAACACTGCATGCCAAAGCACAACGTAATTTACAAATAATCCAAGCGGCCCATCGGCAAGCGCCAGATAATCTCTACTGGTGCTTTCATTTGGGTATAACGCTATACGTGCTGGGCGATTTGACCGGCTCGATCGAGCATCTGTCGGTGGTGATCGCTAATCCGCCGTCCTTTCTAGATCGGGATGTTTACCTGTATCAGGCATACGAAGGGTTAATGCTTGCTTATCTGCATACTGAACAGCACTCGAAGGTTCGGCAAATATTGGCACAAGCTGAACAACAATTTGGCTATCGACAACACTTTTGGGTTAGAGCTGGAACTGTCTATCTAGACTTAGACGAGCCGGAACAAGCAATTAAAGCATTAGAATATGCTCGCACCTTGTCGCCAGATGCGCGAGGACAGTCTTGGGCTGCTGGAGTCATTGAAACTCACTTGAGCGAAGCTTACCTTTTGTTGGGGGATTTACCGAAAGCTAGAGATGTATGTTGGGTTGCGATAGCTAAAAAGGAAGTTCAAAACCCTGAGAAACTGCGTCTACAAGCCCTAAATTATGCTGCTGAACAAAAATGGGGCAAGGCTAAACAATCTTTAGCTTGGGCTATTATGCTAACCCATCCCTATCCTGGCGAGTGGTCAACCTTAGCTAAATACACGCTCAATGCCCAAGGCAACGCTCGACATGGACGCCGATATTGTCACTTGGCTCTAGCCCAAGATAACCAAAATGTTGATGCTTTGAATTTGCTGGGGCTCATTTCCTTGGCCCAAAAGCAACCATCGTCGGCTCTAACTTATTTTGTTGAGGCTTTACTAATAGATCCTCAACATCAATCAGTTCGCTACAACTTAAATCAAACTTGCCAATCGCTAAACCTTTTGCCAGTAGAGGTTATTAAGCAGTATGGCATCCGAGTAATGAAACAGGATACAGATCTGTCGAATCAAACCCAGGCCGCATCGGCTTTTCGTCTGGCGCTTGAGATCGCGCCCAATAATATTAATGCTTATAAACTTCTGGCTGTAACCCTACAAAACCTAGGTCGAGAAGAAGATGCCCTGCGGTGCTGGCAAACCGCTCAATCGTTAGGGTCGAGGCGAGATATATGACAAGCAAAAATTCTAAACCTGTAGTTCCTTAAACTATTGTACATACAAAATTTTGTTCGAATGACATCTATCTCTGATGCCCTGGTTCTGGGGTTAAAATTTCATAAAACAGGCAACATTCAACAAGCTAAACAAATTTATCGTCAAATTCTGCAAGTGGATCCTCGCTGCTCCGAAGCGTTACACTTGTTGGGTTTATTATTACATCAATCTGGCCAAGGGGAACAAGCTCTTGAATATATTAAACAAGCGCTTGCGATTGACGACTCTAACGCTGTATTTCATAGTAGTATGGCGTTGATTTACCGAGATTTAGGACGACTTCCTGAAGCTGTATCCAGTTATCGGCAGGCGCTCGTGACTCAGCCAGATGATGCAGAGAGTTATTACAATTTGGGCGTGGCGCTAGCTAAACTAAACAAGTTTAAAGAAGCTATCAACGCTTTTCAACGTAGCCTTGATTTTGCTCCAACATTTGCAGATGCTCATTACAATTTGGGGGTCGTACTGGAAAAAATGGGTGATGATGCCAGAGCCAGGATTGCTTTTGAACGAACATTATCTCTGAGTCCTTACTATTTTGCTGCCTATAATAATTTAGGCAGTTTATTGCATACGCAAAAACAGTTGGACGAGGCATTGGCTTGTTATCAACAAGCTTTACAACTTCAGCCAGATTATGCTTACGCTTTCTATAACAAAGGGACTGCTCTATTTCAGCAAGAGAGACTAAATGAGGCAGCGCACAGTTTTCAACAAGCAATTAACTTAAGACCCGCTCAACTTTTATGGCGGTTAAAAATTGATAGCCTTTGTCCGGGCATCATGGCTAGTAATGAAGAGATTAGCCATTGGCGAGAACACTTTACTAATGCACTGGCCCGTTATCCCCAAGGAAGTATTGTCATCAATGAGTGGTTGACAGAAATTGTCCCATCGGGAGTTTTTCCTCCCTTTAATCTCCCCTATCATGGGAGAAATGATCTAGACTTAAAAACTCAATTTGCTAGACTTTTTAGAATATCTACAGGTGAACAGTTTCAAGACATTCAGAAGTTCTCAGGAGGGGTACAAAAACTCCCTACGTTATCAGATTCTCTACCGCGATCTCTTGCTAAATATCGCGTCGGTTTTCTTGTAACCAAAAATCACGAAGGTATCTTTCTGAGTTTAATGGGTGGGATAGTAAATCAGTTTAAAAACCAAGAATTTAAGCCAGCGGTTATCTGTTCTGCTGCTAGTGTGGCTCTGCTGCAGGCTGTTATCAAAAATAAAGAGGTTGATTTTATCCCCATCCCTGAGGATTTAGCGAGCGCAGTTCAAAAAATAAAATCGTATCAATTCGATCTGATTTATTATTGGGAAGTCGGGAGCGATGCGCTCAATTATTTCCTCCCTTTTTTCCGGCTAGCCCCTGTACAATGTACCTCGTGGGGATTATCCAGTACAACTGGAATTCCACACATGGATTATTTCATTTCGAGTACCCTACTTGAAATAGAAGATGCGCAAGCACACTATTCGGAAAAACTCGTGACACTGAATACTTTGCCTACCTATTTTTATCGTCCTGAAATGCCTGCCCCCTTAAACTCTCGTAATTTTTTTGGTCTGAATGCAGATGAACATATTTATCTTTGCCCTCAAAATCTCTTGAAATTCCATCCTGATTTTGACTCAATTATTGGTGAGATTTTGAGGCGTGATACATTAGGCCGATTAGTACTGATTGAAAGTAAAGTAAAAGGTCAAACAAATGCTCTTTTAGCTCGATTTAAAGAAACACTTCATGATGTTATTGGGCAAATTCGATGGATAAAGCCCTTAGATTTTAGCAATTACATAAACCTGATCGCTGTGTCAGATGTGATGTTGGATACCGTTCACTACAGCGGTGGGAACACTAGTCACGAAGCTTTATCGGTGGGGATTCCTATTGTCACCATGCCAACTAAATTTTTGCGAGGTCGTTTAACTTTAGGTCGCTATAAAAAAATGGGAGTAATGGATTGTGTGGTCAATACGCCCGAGGAATATGTTGCTCTCGCGGTAGCGTTAGGTACAAATCCTGCCTTCTATAATCAAATTAAAGAGAATATTTTGGCCCATAGCCGTGTGCTATATGAGGATATAGAAGCCGTACACCAACTTGAAGCATTTTTTAGACAAGCTATCGAAACTACCTATGCCTCCCTCCCTTGAAAATAGGCTTTAAACGGCTAGGGGCTTGGGATCAAGTTGGACAGTGAAGCCCAAGCGGGCCAGTTGTTTGGTGAAATACGAAACTTTGCTATCTTTACGGCGTTGGTCGTAATAATCTGCGCCTAAATCCTGGTATGGTTGCCGTTTGGAGAGCATATGCCAAACGCTGACCAGGATCGAGCGCCCCAGAGCGACAATGGCTCGTTTCTTGCCCCGCCGAGCAGCCAGGCGGTGATAGCGTGCCTTGAGCCAGGTATGTTTGGTACGAGACGCGGCCCAGGCCGCTTGAGTGAGTGCCCCTCCAATGGGCCGATTGCCTTTGGTGGTGCGGCCCGAATAGCGTTTGCCACCACTCTGATGGTTGCCGGGAGCAAAGCCCGCCCACGAGGCCAAATCATCTGCGGTCGGAAACTGGCTCATATCCAATCCGATTTCGGCCAGAATGATTTCAGCGGTGCGTTCATCGACGCCCGGAATAGTATCCAACAACTTCACTGCCTCAGTCCAACTCAAGCTCTCAGCCGCTTCCTGACCTGACGAGCCGTCGTTGTCATCCTGACCGTCTTGAACCGCTGACGGGGCCATCTGCTGCAGGTGCTGGCTGATCTGCTGATTGAAGGCTTCAATCTGTTCATCCAGAAAATCGATATGGCTCAGTTGTCGGGCCAGAATGAAGCGCTGGTTAGGACGGATGGCCCCGACCAGAGCCGCTTCCAGTTCCTTGGTCTTGTTCCGTAGTCGCCCTTTGGCCAACTCGGCCAAGGCCTGCGGGTCAGTCGCTCCCGCCACCAGTTCGGTCAACATGGCACGGGCCGACACCCCCATCACGTCCGTCACCACACTGCTCAGTTTGATGTTGGTGCTTTCCAGCAGCTTCTCCAGCCGGTTGATAATCCGCGCTCGTTCCCGCACTACCGTCGTCCGGTACCGGGTCAACTCCCGTAGCTCCCGCTGTGGTTTGGGCGGAATGAAGCTCGCTTTCAACAACCCGTGCAACATCAATTCTGCCAGCCATTCCGCATCACTGGCATCCGTCTTGCGTCCCGGCACTTTCTTCACGTGACGAGCATTGACCAGCACCACCTCGAAGCCTTCTTCCAGGATGTTGAAGACGGGTTTCCAGTAGTCTGCCGTACTTTCCAGCGCCACCTGCTCAATGTTCCACTCACTCAGCCAGTCGTGCAGCCCCAGCAAATCGGCCATCATCGTCCCAAACGTCCGCCTCTCCCAATCGACCCGCTTCTCGTCCGTCACCCGCATCCGACAGGCCACCACCGTCTTCTTGTGGACATCTAACCCACCTACTCGTTTATATAGTACGCGCATCTGTCTCCTCCTGTTGTCGTTTACGGCCGGTCAGATACCCCTGTCCAGGAATTCTCCCTTGCGTGCTCATGGCAACATTCGGTGCTTCTCTGGGGTATCCGGGTCCGTCTCCTCTTCAGGCTCGCAGCACCAGCGTCTCTTCGACCTCAGACCTGCCGTTGCCTCGATCCTACCACAACTGCCCCCATTTTCATTACCCGTTGCCGTGCCCTTGGCTGGGTCCGTCTCCTCTGTAAAATCTCCTCTGTAAAATCTGCGTAAAGATATCTTTTTCC
Organism: Anaerolineae bacterium; assembly: GCA_020433805.1. Taxonomy (GTDB): domain Bacteria; phylum Chloroflexota; class Anaerolineae; order 4572-78; family J111; genus JAGRBY01. The sequence goes on along the minus strand of JAGRBZ010000229.1, from coordinate 4,694 downwards.
CCTCAAGTACATTTCGCAAACGTCGATAATAGTATTAGACAACTGAATACAAAACTTTGAACAAGGAGGCAATATTTCAAATAAGTCAAAGGATAAACAGCAAACTTATATACCAACCACCAGGGCACAAAACCGCCACCCAAATGGTTGCTCGTTCGTCGGCGGTTCAAATCATATAAATCTTTAAACTCTATTTCTAATCAAATTAAAATGGTAAGGATACCAATTAACCACAACACGGAGGTTATCTAAAAATGGCTAATGCAGATTTTACCCGTATAGCAACAAACATCGGCGCTCTGAACGCCCTCAATTCACTTCGGAATGTTAACAACAAATTAGGAATGCATCAACAACGGTTGGCAACCGGTAAGCGCATTAATAGCGCCGCTGACGACCCAGCAGGTTTAACAATTGCTACCAAGTTGAATACCCGCTCCGAAGGTTTGAAACAAGCTCTCTCTAATATTGGTGATGCCAAAAGCCTGCTCTCAGTAGCAGAATCCGGCCTTAGCCGTATCAACGACATTATGGTGCAGATGCGCAACAAGGCTGAAGCTGCGGCCAGTGATACGTTGGGCCAAGATGAGCGTGATGCTGTTGTAACCCAATTAAAAGAATTTGCTGCCCAAATTGATGATATCGTTGAACAAACTGAGTGGAACGACACCAAATTAATCGACGGTTCCTTCAATTCCACGGCACTGACATTCCAAACAGGTGCTGACAAGGGTGACACAACTACCCTAAATGGTTTGCAGGATATGAAAGCTAGCAGTGGTCTGAACATTGGATCATCCGCAAGTATTACATCATCCAGTGTTTCTGGCGGCCTAACCTCGGCCAGTTCTGCGGCTGATTTTGCCAGCTATATGGATGACATCAGCACCGCGATGGATACCGTTTCTTCGCAACTGTCCAAAGTTGGTTCGTTGTCAGCCCGTTTGACCTTCAAGGAAGACCAGATTGCTGTGGCTCAGGTGAACGTAGAAGCTTCTTACAACCGCATTATGAACGCTGATATGGCTTTTGAACAACTTGAAGCTACTAAATATAGTATCTTGCAGCAGACATCAACCACGATGTTGGCTCAGGCTAATCAGGCACCCCAAGGCGTTCTGAGTCTCTTCCGATAAGGTAAGTCGTTATACTAAATATTAATTACTGTAGTTGTCAGGGGGGCTAAAAGCCCCCTTGATAGTTCGGTTTCTTGTTACGAGAGCATTAATATACCAAACTATGGAGAGTTCTAATGACAAATCTGCTAGCGACACAAACGTATCGAGCGAATCAGATCAAGGGAGCAAGTCCACTTGATTTACTTTTAATGACGTATGACGCCGCTCTAATTGGCTGCGGACAACATAACTTAACCAGAACTATCAATGCCCTAAATCTTCTACGTGACTCACTAGATTTTAGCTACGATCAGGAGATTGCCTTAGGGTTCTTTAAACTTTATCAATATTGTGCTGACCTGGCTCGTAAAGGCGAGTTTGATGACGTTGCCGATATTTTAAGAGAATTACGAGAGGCATGGGCGCAAGTTAAGGAACAGTATAACCCTACACAAAATCTAAACTCTGCTTCACCTTCTATTTCTTCCCAACAAACACACATGTCGGCTCAATTGATGGCAGCAGTTTAAGTTAGGAGATAAAGCAATGGCAAGCATTGGTGGAGTTTCAGGAGGTGCATCGTTATATAGTGCCGGTGGTATAGAAAAACTTATACAGCAGACTATGATCGCAGAGCGGCGCCCTCTGACCCGACTTGAAACAAAAAAAGATGACTTAGAAGTAAAAAAAGCCATCTATAATGATATCAAAGAAAAACTAACAAAGCTTCGCTCATCAGTTCTGGAGCTTACTGGTGACTCCGGTATTCTAAATAAATATAATCCTTCTTACAGAAATGAAGATGTATTAGTCGTTTCCGTTTCTAGTGGTAATGTGAAGCCCTCTAAATACAGCGTTACTGTTAGTCAACTGGCTCAGGCACATCGTGTAGCTTCTACAAAACAAACAGATAGTACTTCAGGCTTAAATATTTCTGGAAATTTAACGCTAAATGGACAAACCATCCCTATTGATACTGATGATGGTTTGAATGATATACGTGATAAAATCAACGATATTGATTTTGCTGGGGCTGAGGTAGAGGCAATTGAAGCAACTATTGTAGATAATAAACTGGTCTTATCCAGCGCAAATACCGGCACCGATGCGATAATGGCCGTTACCGATAATACCAACGGAGGTGATGGTCTGGGATTGAACCAAGTTCAAGAAGCAAAAAATGCTCAGCTAACGGTCAATGGTTTAAGTATAACTCGACAAAGTAATGACAATTTGACCGATATTGTATCTGGACTAACTTTTAATTTAAAAGAAGAAGGAACCACCCAAGTTACTATAGCTAAGGACGATAGTGACTTGGTGGATAAAGTTAAAACTATTTTGGAAGATCTGAACGAGCTTTCCAGTCATTTAAAGCTTAAAACCGAGCCTCAGTTGGATGCTGCTGCTACCGGAAGTAACCCTACTTACATCCAGGCTCCTCTAGGACGTGATTTCAATATGAGAAATCTACGTTTTAACTTGGCGACAGATCTGTTTAGTACCTATACCGATGCTCAAAGTGGTGCGCCACGCTCATTAACTGAAATTGGCATTGCCGTAGGAAGCGATAATATTTCTTTTGAACTTTCAGACAAGGAAGAACTCACTTCGGCTGTTAGTGAGGATTTTGAACAAGTGGCCGACCTATTAAATTTTGTGTTTGGTAAATTAGAAAGCCGAGCCGATAGTTATCTGGACGGAGATACAAGCATTATTAAAACTTCAAGAGATACTATTGATGACCAAATTGAGCTGTTAGATACTCAAATTGGTAGCTACAAAACTCGACTAACAAAACGAGAAGAAGTGTTGCGTAAGCAATTTTACGAGATGCAAGCACAACTTATTAATATGCAGTATGATTTTCAATCTACGCAAGCGGCCATATTTGGAAGTTATAATATCGTCAATCAACAAGGTTAGGTTTGTAAAAAGGATTTTACTATGGAACCAATCCGACCAATTGAAGGAATTAGCAATAGCAATCAAAGTCAAGGCAATCCCATCAACCAAGTTATTTATGAGAATTATTGGCAAAAGCGGGCTAAAGAAAAAGCATCGAATGTAGAAGCTAGTGGAGATGCAACAGGAACAGCAAATGAGCATCATCCAGCTAAAAGCGATGAAGAACAAGTGAAAGTTCAGATGAGCCACACCTACGCGGAATTTGAAATAGATAAAGAGACGCGCGAAGTGTTGGTTCGTATTATTGATGCCGAAAGTGGGGAATTAGTTCGATCTATTCCGCCTGAAAAACTTGCTGAGGAGATTGCTAAAGGTAAGCTCTACCCTCATCAATTAAAGCGTCGAGCTGTACTGGTGTGACCAGTTAAAAAGACTACATTTCTCGCTTTAGCTATGTCAAAGTGGAAATTTCCTGATGTATGCGCAAACATCCGTTGACAATAAGGGGCTTGAAAACCATAACTATACTTATCCACAGTTTTTTATTGATGAAAAAACCGGTCATATTGAAGTCTATTTTATCGACAAAAAGAGTGGCCGAGTTGTTTGCCACATTCCGTCGGCAGAGCTAAAAGCGATTATCAATAGTTATTGCTGTAGTGATGGTATAAATTTTGGACAATACTAGGAACAAAGGCATGTGGGGTAATATTGATTAAATTTCAAGAACGCTTTTTTAAGATTACAGTAGTGTTGCTACTCTTATTTACTTCTGCCTGCCAAATAGAAATTAGTATAAATAAGCCAGTAGGAGTTCAAAAGAAAACATTCTCTCCGACAGCAACTTTACAAGAAACTATTTCTCAGGGTTCAGAGTTGCTTTTACCAACGCCCACAAATCAACCATCTCCTACAACAGCCCATACGGCTCGGGTTTCGCCTACGCCCTCGCCTACAAACCAACCAATTTCTACTGCGACTAATACGGCTCGGGTTTCGTCCATAACCTCACCTACGGTTCTGTCTTCTATAAATTCTACTACCACTGTCACCGCACCTGTGCATATTGTGTCAACCCCTTCACCCCATTTACCTTTCACGCCAATAACTGTTATACCAGCTCATTCCCCCCCAGAGCGTATATCGGCCCCAAACATTGGGTTGGATGCTCCTGTATCTAGAACAAAATGGACAGTTGTAAACCATGAGGGGCAACAAACTTCAACTTGGGTAGTTCCCGACAATGCCGCCGGATGGCATGAGAATAGCAACTTGCCCGGCCATGGGGGTAACATAGTTCTGTCTGGGCATCATAATCTAGGAGTTGAAGTGTTCCGCAATTTAATTGATCTTAAGCAAGGTAATGAAATTATTCTTGAAGCTGACGGTCGTAGCTATCATTATATGGTAACTGATCGTTTCATATTACCAGAACGCAATGTCTCAGAAGAGCAACGTAGTCAAAATGCTCAATGGATTATGCAAACAGTTGATGAACAGGTGACGTTGGTAACTTGCTGGCCTTACAATGATAATACTCATCGATTAATTGTGGTAGCTAAACCAATGAGAAATAATAAAATGAGTTAAATCTTTAGTTTCCGCTAAAACAGACAACAAAAATAGGCCAGATAGTTTGTCTGGGAACAGAACATTAACAAACCAGAT
>JAGRBZ010000228.1 GCA_020433805.1 Anaerolineae bacterium | reverse complement strand
TGAACCGCAAACGATTTCTAATCTAAATAGCAAACAGATAGAAAAACTTACAAGCGAAGAAATAAACTCTATTGAAGGGTTACTAAAGCCAAATAAGAGCCTGTTGAAATTCTTTGGGTATGAAGTCGAATGGTTGTGAATACAGCCCTCTCCCGTTTCCACGGTTTAATGTTGTGCTACCTTATAAACTCCGAACTGAGGTTATTTACTATTTACCAATTACTTGAACTCAAAGCCAGAAGCTATTTAATTTAGAATCCTAAATAGGCGGAGACGCATGGACATCAAACAAGGTAATATTTACTGGCTTCAGTCAACAGCACGGGGCGCGGAAACAAGCTACGCCCATCCTTATGTGGTTATTCAGGATGATGTGATTAACCGCAGCCGGGTTAAGACGGTGGTTGTGTGTGCTTTGACAACGAATAAAAAGCGGGTTACGGAACCCGGCAATGTGCTGCTCGAGGTTGGAGAAGCCAATTTGCCCCGACAGAGCATCGTTGTTGTTTCGCAGGTCGATAGCGTAGAAAAAACGGCGTTGGGCGAGTACATCGGGTCGTTAAGCAAGCAGCGGGTAGAGCAGATATTCGCGGGCATGCGGTTTCAGCAGTTGTCTTATTTTGCCCGGTGAGTAAAGCAGATTGGTCCAATTTTTTAAATTGGACCAATCGCGGGGCCGTTCCGCAATTTTCGAGCGGGGAATGGTCATCGTATGCCGCTATCCTTTCCAGCCAATCGACGAAAGTGCAGCGTGATACGGTTTTAGAATGGAGCGGCGGTCGCCCGCAATTTGCCGGGGTTCGTTTGAGAGAGGCGGATGCGCGATTGATTGTGGGTTTTGATTGGTTTTGTGAATTGCCGGTTTTTGGAAGGAAGCTCTAGGGGGGTGGTTTTGGCTCGGTGGACTTTTTTTGTTTGTGTGAATTCAAGCCTATCAGTGTTTCAGTGTTTCACCCGTCATATACCGGATTTGGTCAAACGACAAAGGTGTCCGTTAGCAAGCCTAAAGTAAGGGAATGCTGAACTAGATAATATGGGGTTCGTGCTTACATCAACGTTTGTTCTACAGCGAGGAGCGGAGCATCCTTAGCTGCGGAGCGGCTCACGCCTAAACAGTCATAACAATAGGCATCTATCTGTAAACCCTAGGCAAGTGTTGATTGCGGCACCAGTTTGATCGTCGTAGAACGCACCTCGGCGGTCACCATAGGAGCAACATACCGGGGGTAGCGGCCATACTTAGTACGGTAGGCCGCGTCGATCTGGTCGTTGATACCGGAGTCGGTTTCCGCAACGAAGCTAACATCTTTCTCGATGCCGCCGGCCCGAATTCGACCTTCCTGACTCCTTTCGGCAGCGCGGAACCAAGAGCCGCTTGGCCCGTTATAGGAGCGGACGTAGAGGTCATCGCCGTGGCGAACGACCCAAATCGTTACCGGTGTTCGCAGCGACCCGTCGCGCCGGAGTGGTGCGATTTCAAGCTCAGCGGCGGTTGAGATCTTCGTAAGTTCTTCGCTAGTCCATGTGATCATGGGTGTGTCGCCTTTCATTTTTTCGTTATGAAATATTGCGGACATTTACTTGAGAAGCTCTAGCGTCGCCTCGACAGAGCCAGGCTTACGCAAAGCTTCTATATCGCCGTCGATTTTCCCCAGGATGATAAGCCCGTTTGCGTACCCAAAATCTTTGTGAAATATTGCTAAGTTTCCCCACGGAGCGTAGTAGGTGATGTCGCCGATAGCAGGATCGCTGCCGGGAGTGGCACCCTCTGTTGATAATTTTTGGGGTAAATAGTTGATTTTTTCGGTACCCGCATAATCCTCTAGAGTTACGGTTAGCGGCAATAAAGAAACGAAATCCCGGGTAGTTGGGCTGTCGGTTAAAGTAGCCGTAAGGACAGCATCTTCAAGCGTTATTTTTATTTGCAACGTGTCACTCACTCCTTTCCGGAACCGTTATTCATTCGGGACGGTTCTCAAAGACACCTTGTGCAACCGGGGCTGCCGAAAAAGCGTTGGGCCAAACGGCATAGAAGGCCAGATGGGTCAGCACTTCCCCGGCCTCTGTTTGGGTTAAGCCATTATCCATCGCCCGGTTGAGATGGAATACTGATGGGTTTGAAACCACTGAAAGATAGGCACCCTTCAGTGGTTTCATAAAAATTCAGCGCATCAGTAGTTCAAAAAAGAGGGCAGGCGATGATGAACGCCTGTTGAAGGCATCAAATTTGCACCATGCCCATTAGCAAAACTTAGTCGTCTTGGTACTGTTCGTCGCTGACGTGTTCCAGCCACTCAACCGCTTTGCCGTCGAGGGCTTCCTGAATGGCAATGTGAGTCATCGCTGTAGTCGGCGCGGCTCCGTGCCAGTGTTTTTCACCGGGCGGAAACCAGACCACGTCGCCGGGGCGAATCTCCTCGATGGGGCCGCCCTCGCGCTGAACCCGTCCGCAGCCGGCCGTTACAATGAGAGTTTGACCCAGCGGATGGGTGTGCCACGCGGTTCGAGCGCCAGGCTCGAAGGTGACGCTGGCCCCGCCGACGCGGGCCGGATCGGCGGCCTGGAAGAGGGGGTCGATCCGTACCGTGCCGGTAAACCAGTTGGCCGGTCCTTTTGCTGAAGGCAATGAGCCATTGCGTGTGATGTCCATTTTTAATTCTCCTATCTATACAAACTGCTTTCTAACTGCGATTTGAACGAAAAATCACTGAGAAGTGTGATTATTCCAATTTTCCCCCGTACACAGGGAACATGCTGGCATCGCCATAATCTTCGATTTGTTCCATATCGTTCAAGAAATCCATATCGTCATCTGAAATTACAAAATCGACATCGGCATTGTTTTTCATATGGGCCGGATTTGCCGTTTTGGGTAAGGGCAGAAGATCAAGCTGCAACACATAGCGAATACCTAACTGGGGTACCGTAACACCATATTTTTCGGCGATGTTGATGACGTCCTGATTTTTCATCAACTCTCCGTGGGCTACCGGTGAATACGCTTCTACCAGGATGCCTTTGTCTTGCGTATATTGGATCAGTTCTTTCGGTGTATTACTGATATGGGCCAAGATCTGGTTGACCATGGGTTTTACCGTACACGATGCAAGGATGTTATCGAGATCGGCTTTTTCGAAGTTCGAAAGACCAATGGCCCGCAGTTTTCCGGCTTGATAGGCTTCCTCAAGCGCTCGCCATGCTTCACGGTTTCCTTCAAAGAAGGGATCATCTTTGTGGAATTTCATCCAAGGTTTGGGGCTGTGAATGATCATCAGGTCGATGTAATCAAGGCCTAATGTTTTCAGTGAATTATCAATTGATGCGACTGCTTCTTTATAAGACTTGATTTCTGCGGCAAGTTTTGTGGTCACGAACATATCTTCTCTTTTTACACCACATGCTCTGACCCCCTCGCCAACACCGCGTTCATTTTCATACGCCTGGGCGGTATCAATATGGCGATAGCCAATTTCTGCGGCATCTTTCACGGCCTGAGCTACATCTGTGTCGCTGATAAACCAGGTTCCGAGGCCCAGTTTCGGGATCTCTACGCCATTCCATAGTGTGTATTTTTCTTCCAATATCATAATAATTCTCCTTGAGAGCTAGTGATTTTATTTGTAGTAACTATTCAGCCGATAGAGGTCGATGTGATAAGGCTAAGGCTGAGGCTGAGGCTAAGCAGAAGGTATCCGCTTCCAAGGTAGCGCAACATTAAACCGTGGAAACGTGAGAGCGACGGAAGATCGACAAAATAATCGACAGAACCTTCGGCATGATTATCACGATTTTATCTATCATAATTCGGTAAATCATGTTAATCCTGTCTAAATTTTTCTTTACCACGGTTTAGTGCAGAGTTATCGCCTCGAAAAGATCGTCTCGTTTTCTTTAATTTTTACTTAGCCTTCGCCTCAGCCTTAGCCTTATTTACGCCAAGTAATCTTGCGACTGAACAGATACGATTTACCAATAGTCTAGCATCTTGGCCTGCGGGATGATATAATAATTGTCGAAGATCATTGTACGATTCTGTAAAACCTCAGAGGAATGGGTAAAAATGGGTGAAGAAGCAGCACTAAATTCAACAAATTCTCAACAGGCAGAGCGCGATGAGCAAAGGGCGCAGGCCAATAGAGACGAGTTGGTGGAGCGTATCAATCGGGCCATCCGTGAAGATGGAACGGTGGAGCCGCTGCCGGGCGTTCGCCTCTACCGTTATTCCTCGCCCACGGAGATGGGGCCTGGGATAGCCGACCCGGCTTTGGCGGTTATTGCTCAGGGCAGCAAAGAGCTTTATTTGGGTGAGGAGCACTATCGATACGACCCCTATCATTATTGTCTCGGTACGGTCGAACTGCCCGTTACCAGTCGTGTTACCGAAGCCTCAAAAGCGCGGCCGTATCTCTGTTTTCGTTTAGCCTTGGATCCCACCCTCGTCGGCGCGGTGATGACCGAGACGGGACACACCGCGCCACCCAGCGATGCCGATGCCAAAGCCCTTATCGTGACGACGATAGATGCGACTTTGTTGGACGCGGTGGTGCGCTTAGTCCGGCTTATCGACACCCCCAGCGAAGCGCCGATCCTTTCGCCGCTGATTACGCGAGAAATTATCTACCGGCTGCTGATGGGGCAGCAAGGTGATCGGCTGCGTCATATCGCAATTATGTCAGGCTTCACGCCCCCCATCGCCAGAGCTATTGAGCGGCTCCGTAAAAACTTTGACCAACCGCTGCGCATCGACGACGTTGCCCAGGAGGTGGGTATGAGTGTCTCGGGGTTCCATCACCATTTCAAGGCGGTTACGGCCATGACTCCGTTGCAGTTTCAAAAGCAGATCCGGCTCCAGGAGGCGCGCCGCCTTATGGTCGGCCAAGACCTTGATGCGACAAGCGCGGCTTTCTCCGTAGGATATAGTAATTCCTCGCATTTCAACCGCGAGTACAAACGGCTCTTTGGCTTGCCGCCCATGCGCGACGTGGAACGGCTGCGCGAAGCCGCTGGTCATGGTGTGAGTTAAAAGCATATAGGTGTCATTCGTTTTTGCCACAACGATTCACGAATATAGGTAGTGCGTATTGCATAGTGCGTAAAGAATAGCTGAATACGCACTACGCAATACGCACTATACAATAGTCATTTTATGGCGAAAACTTAGAGACACTCACGAAGAACCAACTTTCTCAAAAATCGATTTATGACGTTATGTGCAGCTTGGCTAAAAGAATGTGAGCGCGGCAGTCGCTTAGTTTTGGCAACCGACAGCCTGATAACGGGCGGCTACACCTACCCCTACGGTACAAAACTGATCGTATTTAGCCGCAACGATTGTGCTCTCTGCTGGGAAGGCGATACGAGCTTTACCTATTCGTTCGCTGAAAACGCGCGGGTGGATGTGGAGTTTAGCGACCATTTATGTACGCAGGAAACGCCGCTTATTGCGGTCGTCAGGCGCATCACCAAAGTTTTTAATCAACTGTGGCGAGCCAATTTAGAGGATAAAGGCTCGGTTTTTCACAGAGCAAGGCTCAGTTTTTTCTTTGGGGGCTACTGTCCGGTATATAAAAAAGTGGTGCTGTGGCACATTCATCAAGTTGGAAAAGAAGGCTATTTTAGAACCCAATTTCGTCATCTGCGCCAGCCGGTATTTATCGGGTCAGGACGAGATTTGGCCCGAAAGAAGCTTCGCAGTGGTTCAAGCCTATCACCCTATCAGGCGCTGGTTCAGGTCTTGGAGGATACGACTGTTCTCGATGTCGGCGGTATTCCGCAGATTGTGGTTATCGATAACGCTGGGGCTGAAATTATTGGCGTCATTAAGGACGGCGAACGATATTTGTTTGGCCGAAAATTGGATTCGCGTGGGCATCAAGCGAAGATTCGTTATATTGCGTATGATAATGATGTGTTTTAAGATGCCACTTTACGGGCTTTTAGGCAGTTCCAAGAAAATAATCACCCAGACATTGGGCAGCCAATAAAACGTAAGGATTTTGGCAAGAACCATGCTTTACGTTTTAGCCGACTTGGATTTGGGTGATTTAAATCTTGGAGTTGCCTTAATGGCAAGGAACCAGGTTTTTGATGCCTATTGATAGCTTTCTTTAAAGGAAATCAGGATGGACTACCCCCTAAATACCTCTGCTGCTTGTACCCAATGCGCAGCACCTTTGCAGGTACCCTTTGCCTTACGGCGGGTCACCTGTGATTATTGCGGCACCACCCAAGATAACCCGCAGCCTCTGCCGATAGGACAAGATGTGATGGTGACCCAAGGCCCCGGCACCTATACGTTAGGGCGGGTGACCGCTTGCGCCGGCCCGGACGAGATTACGATTGAGGATTCCCCATCAAGGCACATCTTAGAGGATCTAATTCCCGTTACTACAGACGGCATCGAACCCAATATGCGCGTCTTCTGGTGTAGCGGTGACGCCTGGAAACTCACCTGGACAGCAAAGGTGTCGGGGCAAACTTGCGTCGTCAAGCATCCAAATCCGTCCTTTCAGGGTAACGTCTTCAACAAAACGGTCACCCTTGACGATGTTCGTATTCCCGTTCAAGCCGAACTCCAAGAGAGGCGGACCGTTATGCAAGGCTGGCTTGATCAGGCTAAGGGTAACCCTAAAAAATTTGTCTTCAATCTGGTTTGGTATGGGGTCTTGGTTTTGATTGTTTATCGCGTGGTCACGATGTTTTTCCTCTAAGTCCATTGTTATATCGGTCGCATAGGAACAGGACAAATATGACAAAACTTTCTCCATCTATTGAACCGTTTGCAGGCAGTTCGTTTTTTTATTTTGAAGGATAAAAACTAGACAAATTGCTTTGCCGATTTTGTCAAAACACAAACGCTACGCAAACGTCGACCCTATATAATGCGGATGCGTGGGTTACGATGAGCTATTACGCGAAACAATTATAGGCATTGACTATACATCTAATAGGCCAAAAGTATTGGACAGGAGCACATTTTGAAAATAGAATGCCTAGTGTAAGGTGAAAAAATGGATGGAGCATTTATATGAATAAACTAAGGAAACAACATTCACCATCACTTTACAGGTATTCACGACCCTTGTAGACAGAACCTAGCCGCATATCGCTTTGTCCCCGTAACCTCTCATCGACGACCAAATCTCGCTCAGCGCTGAACTCGCCACGTTGTGAAACAACTTCTCATTAATAGGCTTTTTTAGAAAGCCTGATTTCATCGGGTGCCTTTTTGTGCCCAGATTATTTTCGCTTGGGCAATTTTGGTCAAGGGTGGCGTTCGTTTACAAAGGTTGTATGACGTTAGGTAAAAAAAACAAAAATTAAAATTAAGATTGGAGAGAATTATATGAGCAGTGAAAGCAGATGCCCAGTGACGGGCGGATCAAGCACAGCGTTTGGAACCCTGTCGAACCGAGACTGGTGGCCGAATCAGTTGAACTTGAAGATTCTCCACCAGAACTCATCCCTGACCGATCCGATGGGCAAGACGTTCAACTACGCCGAAGAGTTTAAGAGCCTCGACTTGGATGCCGTGCGCAACGACCTCTATGCGTTGATGACCGACTCGCAGGAATGGTGGCCGGCTGACTATGGTCATTACGGGCCGTTCTTGATAAGGATGGCATGGCACAGCGCCGGTACCTATCGCACCGGCGACGGCCGTGGTGGCGCATCCTCCGGCACGCAACGTTTTGCACCCCTCAACAGTTGGCCCGATAACGCTAACCTTGACAAGGCCCGCCGGTTGCTGTGGCCGATCAAGCAGAAGTACGGTCGAAAAATCTCCTGGGCCGATCTGATGGTCCTCGCCGGAAACTGCGCCTTAGAGTCAATGGGCTTTAAGACATTCGGCTTTGCCGGTGGCCGTGAAGATATCTGGGAACCTGAAGAAGATATTTACTGGGGTGCTGAAGAGGAATGGCTGGCAACAAGCGACAAGCCCAAGAGCCGTTACTCCGGCGATCGCGAACTGGAAAATCCGCTTGCTGCCGTACAGATGGGGCTGATTTACGTCAACCCCGAAGGCCCGGACGGCAAACCCGACCCCGTTGCTTCAGGCCGCGACATCCGCGAGACCTTCGCTCGCATGGCGATGAACGACGAGGAGACCGTTGCGCTCACCGCCGGTGGACACACCTTTGGCAAAACCCACGGTGCGGGCGATGCCGCTCTGGTTGGTGTTGAGCCTGAGGGCGGTGCCCTTGAGGCGCAGGGCTTCGGCTGGATGAGTACCCACGGCAGCGGCAACGGTGTCGATACGATCACCAGCGGTATTGAAGGCCCTTGGACTCCGAACCCGATCCAGTGGGACACCGGCTATTTTGACGTACTCTTCGGCTACGAATGGGAACTGGTGAAAAGCCCTGCCGGTGCCTGGCAGTGGACCCCCAAGGACCTGGCTGAAAGAGACCATGCCCCCCAAGTTGACGGTTCAGGCCAGCGCGTGCCGATTATCATGACCACAGCCGATATGGCGATGCGCATGGACCCCATCTACGAACCGATCTCGCGGCGTTTCCACGAAAACCCCGATGAGTTCGCCGATGCTTTCGCTCGAGCCTGGTATAAGCTAACCCACCGCGATATGGGACCACGCGTCCGGTACCTCGGCCCACTGGTGCCTGATGAAGAACTGCTGTGGCAAGACCCCATCCCTGAAGTCGATCACGAACTGATTGATGCGCAAGATATCGCTGCCCTTAAAGCCAAGCTTCTCGCTTCAGGTCTGTCTATTCCCCAGTTGGTCTCAACCGCCTGGGCTTCGGCAGCAACCTTCCGAGGTTCTGACAAGCGTGGTGGCGCGAACGGCGCGCGCATTCGTCTGGCCCCGCAAAAGGATTGGGAAGCCAACCAGCCGGCCCAATTGGCCACGGTACTCGAAACCCTTGAGGCGATTCAAAGTGAGTTCAACAGCGCCCAGTCGGGTGGAAAAAAGGTTTCGCTGGCCGACCTGATTGTTCTCGGTGGGTGTGCAGCCGTTGAGCAAGCGGCCAAGAACGCCGGGCACGATGTGACCGTCCCCTTCACGCCGGGCCGGATGGATGCCTCAGCGGAGCAAACCGATGTCGAAGCCTTTGACGTCCTGGAGCCAATCGCCGACGGCTTCCGTAACTACCTCAAAACCGAATACACCGTATCGGCTGAGGAACTGTTGATTGATCGGGCGCAATTGCTAACGCTGACCGCACCGGAGATGACGGTTCTGGTTGGCGGTATGCGCGCCTTGAATGCCAACGTCGGACAGTCTCAACACGGTGTTTTCACCAAGCGACCGGAAACACTGACCAATGACTTCTTTGTAAATCTGCTTGATATGGGCACCATGTGGCAGCCGTCCTCCATCGCTGAGGGTGTGTTTGAGGGCCGCGACCGCGCCACCGGCATGCCCAAGTGGACCGCCACCCGCGCCGACCTCGTCTTCGGTTCCAACTCCCAGCTTCGCGCCCTGGCCGAAGTCTACGGCTGTGATGATGCGCAAGAAACGTTTGTCCATGACTTCGTAGCTGCCTGGGACAAAGTTATGAATTTGGATCGCTTCGACCTCGCCTAATTTCGACCTAGAGTTCCATACAAAATAACTTTGACCTCCAATGGGGTGTCAAGTAAAATAAAAAAGACCTTTGAAGCTATAATGCCTTCGAAGGTCTTTTTTTTTCAGACTTTGTCACAATTTTGATAGTGTCAGTGACCATCTATGTAAATCGGTGAACCCTTTCTTAGAGGAGAAGTGAAATGAACGCTTGTTACACCTGCCAATTAATTGCCCGGCGCGATGCAAACCGTGCGTCATTGTGGGACAACATATATCGCACCCACCATTGGGACATCGTGCATAGCTATGACACTGCCCTACCGGGCTGGCTGGTGGTGGTCGCACGGCGACACATCGAAGCGCTCGATCAGCTGTCCGATGCGGAAGCGGCTGAGTTAGGCGTGCTGCTTCGCGATGTTTCGGCCGCTTTGAAAGAAGTAACCGGCTGTCTCAAAACGTATGTCGTTCAATTTGCGGAACATCCCCGGCATCCCCACGTCCATTTTCACGTCATCCCACGCATGGCCGACCAGCCGGCCGATCGGCGCAGCACGAAAATTTTTGGCTATCTGGGCGTTCTCCCAGAAGAACGCATACCCGAGGCGGTTATGAACAAAATAGCCGAGCAAGTTCGGGACATCCTTTTGTCTAGGTAGATTGGCTTGGGCAAGCGCATATAGTTCACGTTCTTAATAACGTAGGGGGTCTCACCTTGACAGGGATTTGACGCACGCGCTTGTCATTTCGAGGCGTTTTTTGCCGAGAAATCCCTCGGCTGGCCGATTGACAACAGCGACCTGGGGGATTTCTCGTTCCTGCGTCGTTCGAAATGACATACCTAGCCAAGCACCTGATTGTCAAACCTGTACCCCTACGTTACTGAGTTCACGCTTTATTTTCACCCCTCAACAATTTTGTGGCTAACCTCACAAGGCGCTTGTAATCGACTGCCAAGCTTCAGCCAAACCTTTCCACCGGATAGACTTGATGATACCTGCCAGATGCGGTATTATCGCGGCAAAACTTTAATCGTTTTAGGGGCTGCCTATGATGAATGGGATTGATCTATTTATTGCTTTATTTAACAATTTAGCAATTTTTATTGGCCTCGTTGCCACCTACAGTTATCTGTTTGGTCGATTTAGGCAATCAAATCGCTACAGACGTCAGATAATATTGGGGATTTCTTTCGGTCTATTCGCCGTGGGCTGTATGTATGCCAGGATTCCGGTATATGAAGGGGTAATTGTTGACCAAAGAAATGCGGTTATTGCCCTAAGTGGTGCCTTTGGTGGCCCCATATCAGCAATTATTAGTGCTGTTTTTGCAGGAGCCTATCGCGCCTACCTTGGCGGAGATGGTGTTGTCGCCGGTGAGATTGGGGTTAGTCTGGCGGCACTAGCCGGTATCGTATTAAATATATTCTCCATGCATTTTAACTCTATACGTCAGGCTGCTATCAACGCGCTTATAGCCGTAATCATCATCTTGCCTGGCTTTCTCTTTGTTGGAGATATTCAGACCGGATGGGAATTGATGAAAGCCGTAGCACTTCCCTATGGAGCAGCAATTTTTCTGGGAATCTTTTTAGGCGGTCTTTTGCTTCATCGAGAAGAAGAGCGATACGAAGTCGAGGTATTATTGCGGGAGAGCGAGAATAAATATCGGGAACTTGTTGAAGAGACCAACGATCTTATCACCCAAATAGACAAACATGGAAACTTTACCTTTGTAAACCACGTCGCTGAAAAAATATTCGGCATTCCGCGTGAAGAATGCATTGGAATGGCCTCTGATCAGTTTATTCATCCGGACGACCGTGATGCGGTAATGGAGTGGTTTTACCACTGTGTAGCCCAAAAAATAAAGCAGACAAAGCTAGAAAACAGGCTTGTAAATACAAAAACGGGCAAATCACATAGCGTTCAATGGTCATCGACGTTCTACTTTGATGATGCGGGTAATTTTGAAGGGGTGGGCAGCATTGCTCGTGATATTACTGACATTCGTGAAGCCGAAGCGAACTATAAAAATCTGTTTGAAAAAATGCCCAACGGCTACGCAGTTCATGAAGTCATCCGTGATGCGGATGGACAGCCACTGGATTATCGTTTTATAAGCATTAATCCGGCTCTGGAAAGAATAGCCGGATTAAAGGCAGAGGCATTCATTGGCAAGACAGTTTTGGAGGCGTTGCCTGATACAAAAGAGTATTGGTTTGATATTTACAGCGAGATAACTTCAACCGGTGAGCCTGTAACATTTGAGAACTACTTCGACGAACTGGATAGATATTTTGAAGTGACGGTTTACAGCCTTGCTGAAAATCAATTCGCCTCTATTTTTCAAGATGTTACCCTTCGTAAAAAAGCAGAGGCAGAGAAGGCGAGTTTTGAAGCCCAACTCCGTCAAAGGCAGAAAATGGAGTCTATTGGCACCTTGTCTGGAGGTATTGCCCATGATTTTAACAATATTCTGGTACCCATCATCGGCTATGTCGAATTGGGGATGATGAACCTATCGCCAGAGGAAAAACTCTATACCGACCTGAAACGGGTTCGGCAAGCCGCAGGGAGGGCCGCAGATTTGACCCGCCAGATTTTGGCCTTCAGCCGAAAGCAAGTATTGGAAATGAGAACGGTTGATCTTAACACGATTGTATTAGACTTTAATGACATGATTCAGCGGCTCCTGAGGGAAGATATTGAGTTGCATACATTTCTGGAGTCTGCCCTTTATCAGATTAACGCCGACAAAGGGCAAATTGAACAAGTGTTAATGAATTTGGTTGTCAATGCCCGCGATGCGATGCCAACGGGTGGCAAATTAACTATTGAAACAGCCAACGTGTATCTGGATGAAGCGTATGTAAAAAAATATGTAGATATACAGTCACCCGGTCAGTATGTAATGTTGGCCGTTAGCGATACGGGTTTTGGCATGGATCCTGAAACCCGACAACAGATTTTTGAACCTTTCTTTACCACTAAAGAACGGGGGGAAGGCACGGGATTAGGGTTATCAACCGTCTTTGGCATCATCAAACAACACGGCGGCCACATTTGGGTTTACAGCGAACCGGACAGGGGCACAACCTTTAAAATTTACCTCCCACAAGCGAAAGATACAGCTCAAATACCTGAAATGACAACCGCAGAACTTGATTCAGTATATGGCACGGAAACTATCTTGGTTGTTGAAGATGAAGAGATGGTGCGTCAATTGATTTGCGAAACCCTAACTGCATATGGGTATGACGTTCTCGAAGCGCAAAGCCCCAAAGATGGTCTTAG
This sequence comes from Anaerolineae bacterium, assembly GCA_020433805.1. Taxonomy (GTDB): domain Bacteria; phylum Chloroflexota; class Anaerolineae; order 4572-78; family J111; genus JAGRBY01. The sequence goes on along the minus strand of JAGRBZ010000228.1, from coordinate 421 downwards.
GCTTGCTGCTCAGAATAAAGAAACGCTATGTCTTTTGTTAACCGATGTCATTATGCCGGAAATGAACGGTAAAGATTTGTACCAAAAATTGTCGGCTATTCAGCCTGACACCAAAGTATTGTATATGTCGGGCTATACCGATAACGTCATCGTGCATCACGGTATACTAGATGGCGGGGTTAATTTTTTACAAAAGCCGTTTACCGTTCAGAGTCTTACGCAAAAAGTTAGGCAAGTTTTGAATTAGAATGTACTTGTCGTGTACTAAGGCCTGCCCAAATAAGATAACTGAGGAATTTCTCCACCTTCGGCTCCGAAATGACAGGCGCGACTTTTATTATAGAATAGGACTTGTATGATTAAGTAGGTATGAGGTAATCTCAGAAAGAAAGAGAGATTAACTCAGGGCAACAGAGAGGAG
>JAGRBZ010000227.1 GCA_020433805.1 Anaerolineae bacterium | reverse complement strand
TGTCATTCTTCAGTTGTTAAGGTCCTGTACTTCTCTTCTCGCAACAAAAAACCGACACCCTTCTTACTACTTCCAAATGTCGGCGGAAACGCAAACTATTAGGTTCTCACACGATTAACCTATTTTAGTCTCGCGCCTCCTTTTTTTTGGCTGTTATTAAAATAACTTCTTATGCAATTCATAGATTTACTAACTAATTCCTTAGCACAGGTAAAATCCATTGTATCACATTCTCCCAACCCTGTCAAGAAACGGGCTAGCTCTTTTCTCTCTAACTGTTTCCCCTCAAGGCCGATCCGTATCCTACTCCCTCTTTAGTTTTCCGTCAAATTTACCCATATCTCTGGGCTTCTCCGGGAAATTCTGGAAGTTGTTCTTGTTAAAAAGTCACTTCAATTTCTTGGCGACAACAAGAGTATAGTCTATCATAATTTTTGCTGCTTGTCAAGGCCTAATTTTTATTTTTCAACTTTGGAGCAAGGACGATCTACAACTGAGATAGAGACAGGGAGAGGGCCTTGTGAATAGTATAAGCAAAACTCGGTCAAAAATTTGGCAGCAAATTGTTTATCAGACAGGTCAGCCAAGAATCTTGAGCGCATTAGTCTACACTCCAGCCGAATGCGTGTTGAATTGAAAAGCCTACGCAGAAAGCCTCTTTTAACGCATTTTTGCACATAATGAACCGATGATAAGACAGGTTAATGCATAATCAATCCCATTCCCGTTGATACATTAGTCAATTGTAACGCTGTCGTCATCATCGTTTTTTTGGACTACTTTAATACTGACGGTGTGCCTTTCGATTTGCGGACTATTCTGAAGCTGCGTCGTTAATACATAAGTAGTTTCACGACCGGGGCAAACTTCTTTCGTGCCTGACAGGTTGACTTGTTCGCCCTCTAACCGAGCAGTAACCGCACCTTGAATATTCCATCGCAGATTGGTACAGTCCCCCTCAGTAATTGTTGAGTTGGCTGCATCAAACGTAATAGAATAGCCCCGTGAGCCAATAGTCGGCGTTGGATTTACTGTGGTTGATGAAACCGGCGGAACGACCGGCGGAGGCGGCAGCGATGTAGCGGTTGGCCTTACAATAGGTTCGGGAAAATTAAGAACCACGGTTGGTTGGGGGGTATTGGTGGGACCCGATGTCGCCGTGGGAAGACGCGTATTCGTTGGGGTTGGCTCAGCAGGTGTGGGAGTGGTGAAACTGGGTGTTGGCATAAAATTAGGAAAAGTAGCGGTTGGTGTGACCGTGGGTGACGGCGTGAAGGTTGGAGTGGGAGGCGAAATGATAACCTGTTCAACCGGTAATAGTAAGAAAAAAACCAATCCAATAAAGGTAAGCGTCACAAGTCCTATTAGGAGCGAAATAACTATTGCTTGTGACCGATTCATGATTTAACACCTGTTTAACGGTTGCTCACAACACTTAAAGGTGAAGCGAAAAACTGCAATTGCTTTCACGACCAAATTTTACTGCAAAATCAATATGACAGCCAATTTACAAAATATTCGGGCAATGTTAAACTGCACCTCAATCAAATAAAAAGCTTTTAGCCATAAAGAGAAGGAGTTTATCTATGTCCACCCTCATCAACAAAAAAGTTGTTGATGCACTTAATGCTCAAGTTGTTGAAGAGTTTACGGCACAAAATCAATACCTGGCCATCGCGCTCTATTTTGATGCAGAAACTCTACCCGAACTCTCCCATTTTTTCCATTTGCAAGCACAAGAAGAACACGAACACGGTTTGAAATTGTTGCAATATATCACCGATGCCGGTGGTCACCCTGTTGTACCTGCCACAAAAGAAGTCAAAAATCATTTCGAGAGTGCTGAAGAAGCGGTTGAACTGGCCCTTAATCAAGAAATTAAAGTAACCCATCAAATTAATAATCTTGTTGCCACAGCCGAGTCCGAAAATGATTATCTTACTCGACAAACCTTACAATGGTTTGTTACTGAACAGTTAGAAGAAGTTTCCAGCATGTCTGATCTCCTAAATGTTGTAAAACGCGCCGGGGACAATCTCTTTCTGGTTGAGGACTTTCTTCGCCGTAATCCTCATGAAGCGGAGGCTGAAGGCGGCGAAGCCTGATCATTTTTCGATTACATCTTCTAAAAACGAAAACAGCCTTAGGATTTGCCTAAGGCTGTTTAATTTTATCAGAACTACCTTGTTATAAAACGGTAGAATGTATAATTTCTACGGTCACAACCTAGCTTACCACCCACAATGCCGCCGCCAATTCCGAACCAATCACCTGCTCGTTACGGCCCAGTTTGAGACGCAATGGCCCATTGAACGGAGCACGATTAATAAGTTCAAATTCAGCGCCGGGAATAATACCAATTTCGGCCAAATACCGTAATTTTTCAGGTACACGGGTTTTGACGCGCGTAATTTTACCCCTTTTACCCGGCGGAACCACAGTGAGAGGCTTATCGCCTATTTCAGGCATAGTGCCGTTTTTGGTCGGGATTGGGTCACCGTGCGGGCAGCTTGTAGGATGGCCCATCAGATCATCAATTCGATCTTCCAAAGTCTGATCAATACCCTTTTGCAAGGTGTCGGCTTCGTCGTGAACTTCATCCCACCCAAACTTCAATACTTCGACTAAAAATCGCTCAACCAGTCGATGACGACGAATATTGAGCAACGCCACCTTTTTGCCCACAGGCGTCAATTGAATGCCTTTATACGGCTGATGCTCAATTAACCCGATTTCGTGCATGCGGCGAGCCATTCGCACCGAAGCGGGGCCGGACACGCCCAAGACTTCCGCCAAGGCAGTAGTACTAACCCAAGCTTCACCTTGACCCAGTCGATAAATCTCGCCCAGGTAATCTCGCATGGTATCACTAATTTTGTCTTCGGGAATCTCTGTTATTTCATCAACCGGCACGTAGGGTTACCTCTAGCTGCTATAATCTCTTTACAAGCGATAATTTATTTTTGTTGACAGAAGCCTATATTTTACCAAGCAATAAAAGTACTCGCAAGCAACTTCTTGACAACTGAGAGTAATATACCACCGCCAAACTATTTTGTAAAGAAATCACTTTAAAAAACAGAAATGTTGATTTACTCGACACTAACGCAACAAACATCTCTTTATATATGTTTACAGATTAGTAATTTCCTTTTACCCTTTTTATATATGTGGTATACTAAATTTAACTTAATTTCTTCTCAACCGTCACACTCCTATAGACAAATCAACAATCGATCAATTCTCACCAGCATTGTTGACGCTACCAAAGAAGACTTGTCCCAGCTTCCATTTGAGGTAAAAATATGGATAAAGTTTCCGTTGTTTGCGGTCGGTTTGTATTTATTCTATGTTTGATTATTCTAGCTGGTTGGCAATTTGATATACCCATACTCCGCAGCTTGATCCCCGGTGTTCCCGAAACCACGCCACTTACAGTGTCTATTTTGCTGACATTAAGCCTCGCACTGCTCGTCTCATATACCATTGTAAATGGCTCACAGACACCAGGCTTAATATGGCTCTGCTGGGCTATAGCGGGCGTGGGGGTGCTGATTTCTGTATGGACATGCTTACAATACATATTCGGGCTTGGTTCCAGTATAGAGTTTATTCTATACCCACAAAAGGTTATGCAACGAGGGGGAGATTTTCCAGGTCGACCTTCGCCTCACACTGTCATCAGCACAACTTTAGTGGGGTTATCTATCGCGCTGTCTCCTTTGTCTGGTCAACTGTATAAACGGTTAACCCTAATTTTGGCCCTAGCTGCTTTAAGTATTGCTTGGCTGGCATTGTTCGGGTATGCCAGCTTGACTAACCCATTTTATGCGGTCCCCAACAACCCGGAAACGGGTATTTCGCCCTTGACCGCGTTTGGTGTTGTCGCTTTGGCTTTTGGCGTAATCGGACTGCGCTATAACGAGGGATTTCTGAGTCTGCTCACTGCATCCTCATCCGGGGGGCAGGTGGTTAGGATTTTTTTACCGGTGGCTATTATAGCCCCTCTGCTTTTGGGATGGATAACCTCCTATGGCGGAGTAACTGAAAGTTTAAGCCAACTCGTTCTCTTTGCCATAAGTTGGGGCGGAACCAGCCTGCTCTTTATGTCGCTCATTATCTGGCAAGGTTTTAGCCTTCACTATCGTGCTATAGAAAGAGAGAAGGCGGCGGCAGAAAAGAACCACTTATTTGAGCAGGTACAAAAAGCGGAGGAAAAGTTTCGCACCATTTTAGAAACCGCGCCGGATGCTATGGTTATTGTCGACCAAAACGGTCGGATAGTCTTAGTGAACGTCCAAACAGAGACCATCTTTGGCTATGAGCGAGAAGCGTTAATAAATCAACCGGTCGAGATCCTTATCCCTTATCAATTGCGCGACCACCATGTTCAATACCGTCGTTTGTTCTCGTCTGCACCGCGTGTGCGTCCCATGGGGGCTGATATTGACCTGTTGGGCTTGCGCTGCGACGGAATAGAATTCCCCGTTGAAGTGAGTTTGAGCCCGCTTGAAACAGCGGAGGGCCACCTCATAACTGCCACTATTCGCGATATTACAGAAAAAAAGAAAATTGCTGACCAGTTACAACGCAATAATATCAAACTTACGGAGCAGGCCGAGGCTTTAGAACGAAGCAATATGGAACTCCAGCAATTTGCCTATGCAGCCTCGCACGATCTGCAAGCGCCACTGCGTAATATCAGCGGGTTTATGAAGCTACTTCAACAAAATTATCGAGGCAAACTCGATAAACAGACCGATGAGCGGATCGACCGCGCTATCGGCAGTACCAGACAATTGGAAACGGTCATTCAAGATATTCTCGCCTACTCCAGAGTTGATGCCCGCCCCCGTCCTTTCGAAATTGTCTCACTCTCTGAAATTTTCGATGAACTTGTGACAATGCTTGCTGAGACGATACAAGATGCTCATGCCCGCGTAACTCGTGACAATTTACCAACCGTCATGGGTGATCGCTCACAGCTAACCCAAGTATTGCAGAACCTCATTAGTAATGGTCTAAAATATCAAAATTCTCTTCCTCCCAAAATTCACGTCTCTGCAAAAAAGAATAAGGATACCTGGCTTATTGCCGTCCAAGACAACGGCATTGGCATTGCTCCGGAGGATCACCCACGTATTTTTGAAATTTTTGAGCGGCTACACACGCCGCAAGAACATCCTGGTTCGGGCATTGGTTTAGCAATTTGCCGTCGCGTGATCCAGCGTCATAATGGCAAGATATGGGTTGAATCTGAGTTAAATCGAGGCAGTACGTTTTATTTTACACTCCCTCAAATATCTCAAATGAATGATAACAAGGTCTAATTAGCCTTGTAACCGATGCCACACTAGGGTGTAGTAACTTAAGCAGCCTGTGGACATATCACTATTATGAGTTACGCAGTTCAAAAGGTGATAGTCACTTGGGCGTAATAAATCGACCTGTTTGGTCTAACTGCACGTTTTCTTTCAGCAAAAGTGACTGTCACCTTGTTTATACACCCAACTGCGTAAGTTCTAACTATGTAAAATATTTATAGAGGACTTCACCTGCTTTTTCTGTAACGGAGATGGGAACAGACTCATCCGTAAATAATTGTGTAAGCTGCGGCAGCAGTTTATGGAACTGTTTCTCTTGATCAGTCAGGCCGCCATTGGGATTATATTGGAGAAAGGAAATGGTTTTCTCTTCGGTGGCAAACTTGCGTTTATACCGCACCAAACCTTCCTGATCCCAATCACTAAGACCAAAATCCAGATGCGTGCAACCTTTGGATTTGCCCAGTTTTATCCCCTCCCAAATCAACAAATCATTTGGTCTAACAGAAAGTTGGGTTGCCGCCGAGGCGTTAAATTTGTAATAGAGTTTATTTTGCCAGATCAAATAAAAAATACCACTAACCATCTGATCGTTATAATAAGCCGTTAATAAAAACCCTTGCTGCGGTTCGACAAATTGGTGCCATATGTTTTCAAAAAAGCTGTAGGGTTGGGCCACGAGTTGATATTTATATTTACGAATAGCAAGGTGAAGTTCAAAAAAAGCACGCAGTTCTTCTTTTCGTTCGGCCACCCGGACAACAACGCCTTCCCGTTCAGCCTTTCTAATGGCTCGTCGAGCGGAACTGTGCAAATTATCCCACAGGAAATCTGTATCTGATCGTAGATCCAGTCCATGCCATTTGGCTTTATTTGTTTGCTCGAAACGCTTGTCCTCTAAAGGAACATCATTGTGTAAACAGCGAATCTTAAAAGAACAATGTTGGGCCTCAACTTGTTCTGTCAACGCACACCATTGATCCATAACATTTACTAACGGATCACAGTAATCTGAAAAAGGCAGGGTAATGATCCGTTTGTTCTTAACATCTTCCAGGCTACAAAATGGCAAACCGGCTACGGGATGACCATTATCGTCAAGCAGCAGATATGCATTGACGTTAAAACCGTAGGTGTCTGCTATGACCTGCATCCATTGGGGGGATTGAAAGACGTCAGAGCTATACTGTTCGGTCAAGCTTTGCCACATGGGGTCGGTTTGAGGGTTGATACAAATTACTTTCACAATTAACTCCTTTGGATGGACATCAAAATAGGGACGTATCACGCAGGTGAAAGAACAGGCGATTGTTGTTTGATCTTCACTGGACCAAGTGCATAGCGAGTATCTATGATCAGTTTGGCATGTTGCTGTACTGTTGCCCAATCGTAACTCGAGTGGTTTGTAGCAATGACCACGCAATCAGCAGCGGCAAGTATTTGTGGCGTTAGCTCGGTAAAGGGCGTTTCGAGACCTTCATCGTGAAGTGACGTCACAAACGGATCATGAAAACTCACTCTGGCTCCGTTCTCTTCTAAAAGCCGGATGATATCAAGAGCCGGGCTTTCGCGAACATCATCAACATCTGGTTTGTAGGTTACACCTAACACCAAAATATCGCTGTCATTAACCGATCGGCGCGCTTCATTGAGAGCGCGGGCGATGCGATCGACCCAGTAGCTGGGCATGCTGGTGTTAATTTCACTTGCGAGTTGAATGAAACGAGCGTTATATTTCAAGGTGCGCAGTTTCCATGATAGGTAGTGGGGATCGAGCGGAATACAATGACCACCCACACCTGGCCCAGGCGTAAATTTGGTAAAGCCAAAAGGCTTCGAGGCCGCAGCATCAATTATCTCCCACGCATCTAACCCCAGTTTATCACAAATCATGAGAAATTCATTGACCAAGGCGATGTTAACCGCTCTAAACGTATTCTCCAAAAGTTTGACCATTTCAGCGGCAGTAGTTGAGCTGACGGGAACCATTTCTTGTACGATCTGGCTGTACAAGGCGAAAGCTAATTCACCACAATTCGGTGTTATCCCTCCAATTACACGGGGCGTATTCTGCAACTTGAAATCCTTGCGACCAGGATCGATCCGTTCCGGTGAAAAAGCTACAAACACATTCTCACCGACCTCGAAGCCATTGTGAAGCAGGCGAGGGATAATTATTTCCTCAGTTGTACCCGGATAGGTAGTGCTTTCCAAAATTATCATCGTACCCGGATGTAAATAGTCTCCCACAGCGTCAACCGCTGCGATGACATACGATAAATCGGGATCTTGCGTTTTTGACAAAGGCGTTGGCACACAGATGGAGATAGCATCGCAATCGCGTAAGATATCATAGTCCATTGTAGCTTTTAACCGCCCCGATTCAACTACGTCCATAAGTTCATCTTGCTCTACATCGGCGATGTAAGACTGGCCGGAATTGATCGCGTCAATTTTATGGTGATCCAGATCCAATCCTATCGTGCGAAAACCTGCTCGCGCAAACTCAACCGCCAGCGGTAAACCTACGTAACCTAATCCAATTACAGCAACTTGAAGAGATTTTGTCTGTATCTTATATAGTAATTCATCTTTAATGGTAGTCATTGTAAATCTTACCTTTCACTGTCTTTGACGGGTATGTCTCCTTAACAGAAGGGGGCTTTTGATCACTATTGCCCCAAACAATCCCTTTATTTTTGGTAGTTAATAGATCATTCAGCTTATTAAAATACTTATCACGTTCACTACGCCAGGAGTGCGAATTAACAAAAATACGATCAGCATTCTGGACCAACGTTTCTCGGCGCGCCGGATTACCAAATAGCTCAAGAATGCAGGCAGCAAACTCAGTGGAGTTGCCCGGTTCAAAGAAAAAGACAGCTTCATCAGAAAACATATCTTCCAAAACTTTGAGTTTGGCGGCAACGATAGGGATGCCCATCAACGCAAACTCCAACACTTTCGTGGGAGTAGCAATATCCATATGAGGATCTGAAAGGGCAGGATAAACACCTATATCGGCTTGAATCATCTGTTTGGGAACCTCGTGGATGGGAATGAGAGGTCTGAACTCAACGAAAGATGATACGTTGAGTTGTTTGGCTAAGGCCTCAAGATCGTTGACACAGTCAGTCCGATGTCCAATTATGACCAGGCGTAAGTTAGGGATTTTTTTTATAAGTAGTGGCAGGGCGCGGATCGCTACGTCAAGGCCATAACGAGGGGCAATCGTGCCGGGGTAAATCAGGGTAAAATGTTCACTTTTATGGTGCCGATATTGCTGATAGGCCAGACGATTGAACACTTTAGGATCGGCCATATTATAGACGACGGTGATTTTATCGGCCGGGACACCTCGTTTAACCAAATTGTCCTTAAAATTAGAATTAGCCGTAATGACAGCATGGGCCAACTTGGCCGAATATTTCTCTTGTAAGCGCATAACTTTAACCGTCAAGCTACTTTTTTGAGAGTCATATTTAGACATATAGAATTCCGGCATAGGGTCATGAATATCCAAAATGAGTTTGGCCCCTAAGAGTCTGGGTAGAAGGGCGGCAAAGATTAAGAAATCTGGTACATTATGCACATGAATAACATCATAGCGATTTTTTAAATACAAACCTAAGAGACGAACAGTAAATAAAATTAGCGCCAGACCATACTCAATCAAGTAGCTGCCCTGATTTTTGTAGCCGCGACCGAGGGGAATGGGGAATATTCTCACTCCGGCCAATTGCCGCATAGACGGGTGGTTTTCGTCCTTGGGACAGATGACATCAACCTCGGCCCCGGCTCCAACAAGCGCCTCTGCATAACGCCGGACGCGACCATCACGATGGTAATACTGGTGAACGATCATACATACTTTCATCACTTAGATATCCTTTCAAACATATAGGCTCTGAATGGCACTGCCTCCCATCCGAATTCAGTTTCTTCTAATAGCCTTATCTCCAAACATCCGTCTTGCCAATTTTATAGAATAGCGAACAGAAATCATATCGCGAGCTGAAAGAGGAATTGTCTCCATCTCGGTTCTTTGCAAACTATTAGGGTAGACATCTTGCCTCATACTGGAGGTTCCAAATGATATATCTACGCCATCTTGACCAAATGTTGTTTCAAAATATTTTTTCGATACGCCCTTGTCATTGTAGGGAAAGGCAAAAGCGCCATAATTTAACGAAAACTTCTCCTTGATATATCTCACGCTTTCCCGCGTTTGATACAGTTGATCTTCAAGAGGCAACATTGAATAGAGTGGATGATCGACACTGTGAGCACCGATAGTAAAGCCAGCCTCTATCAGATCATGAATCTGAGCACAGTCGAGATAGGGCTTGTTTCTGATCAAGTAATCGTCAAAATCAACTTCCAAAACTAAGGCAATTTCGTCGAGCATCTGCTGCTGATAATAGTTAATGGCCAGTATACCTGCTTCAAAATCAGTAACCTGCATGTCATGGCTCAAAAACACTGCTTTGACTTTCTCCAGCAGATTAGGGTTACCTGATTTGCGCAAGGCTTCGATCAAGACACTGGCTTTATGTCTATAAAACAGCATCTTATTATCAATCCAGTTTGTGACGAGAAAAAAGGTGGCGGGAATGCCTTTTTCTTTAAGGATGGGAGCAATGACATCATATGATTCCCTGAAACCATCATCAAAAGTTAAGAAGAACGCATTGTCAGGAAGGCCACTGCCCTTATTTATGTGCTCCAGAAGTTCAGACAGACAAATGGGCGTATAATGTTGGAGAAAAAAATCCAGTGCTTTTCGAAATTCTGTTGTATTTTTGTAGGGATACAAATGCTTGACGTGTGAAAGATCTTCGTCGCTAACTGTGTGATAAGAAGGGAGCATAAGATTTGTACCGACCAAGTTCTTCACTACCGTAAAGGGGATAATCGGCGAAACAATTTTTATACTCTGTTCAACATATCGATTTACCATTTCGCTACCTTCTTCAACCTCCTTGTAAACGGCTAACCGTTTTCTTAATGGTTGATTTTTTAAATAGACAGTTCTCTACTAACAACGTATTAACCAAGCGGCACCAGTCATCACTGTCCTTGATCAGTGGGCCGCAAAAAACAGAGAAGGGCAAACTCATGGTTCGGGAAGCCATCATACTTTCACACTTACAGTAAGCAACACCAACCCCGGCTTGCCGCCATCATCAACCAGCAGCAGGGCTGGGATATTAAAATGGTAGGTCGTGGCTAATGTTTTGAACCACCCAGGTGGTTGAAAAAATCACGGTTGTTGCTTAACAAGTTTCTACCATCGAGGAGCAGTTTGGGAATCGACGTAGATGGTATTTATATGAGGTTCTTTAAATCATATTTAAGATTTGCCCGGATTAAAGGGTATTTTTAGCAGTTCCACAGTTTTAAATCAGATATTGCCAGGAATATAAACATACCCTTCCAACAAACGGCGGGCAGTGCGAATTATACTTGCCGTAACCTGTGGCTGATCATCCATCATAGTGATTTTAATCCCGGCTTCGATGGTTCCTGCCGGATGCTCAATAACGACTATTTCATCACCCGCCAGATGCGCCACATCACGAACAACCGTATCCGCTAAAGTCGCGGCTGTGGCAGCACAAATCGACCCTAATACAGCATAGGATGGATGGGCTGTTTTGGGCGTGAAATACCTTGAGGCCAACTGCCCCTTATGCTGGGGTTCAGCTACAAGCGCAATCTTAGGGACCACACTGCCCTGAACATCGCCCATACCCATCAAGTGAGCAGCGGCACACCGCAGTTGCTCAAGACGCTCTAGAAAGTCTTTATCGCTGTCAAGCTCTGCCTTTGATTCGTAACCCGTTTTTCCCATCTCAGAAGCAGGAACAAACACCATTGGCATAGCAACATCAACGCAAGATACATTCACACCGTTGACGACATCACGGCTGTTTCCTGTTGGCAACAGTTTTCCCGTTTTGGAACCGACAATGTTGCGGAGGTGCAGGGTAATGGGTGAGCCTGTACCCGGTACGCCAGATAATGAAGTATCGCCTTCATAAGTAACACAACCATCCGGAGTCTGTACAACGGCTTCAATCAAAGCATTGGTATTGACATTACGAATACGCACCCTGGTTTCCCCATTAGTGGCGGGGACCAAACCTTGCTCGATTGCATAAGGCGCAACGGCTGACAAGATATTGCCACACGAAGGTGATGTATCGACAACGGCTTCGTTAATCGCGACCTGCGCAAATAAATAGTCGATCTGCGCCCACGGGTGGTCAGCACGAGAGATGATGGCGGTTTTACTGGTTACAGATGTTGCGCCACCGATCCCATCAATCTGCCTTACATCGGGTGATCCCATAATGCGCAATAGCACACGATCTCGCAGTACCGGATCGGAAGGCAAATCTTGCATGTTGAAGAACGGGCCTTTCGAAGTACCACCTCTCATTAATACACAGGGGATTTTTGTCTGCATGAGTTTCCCTTTCAACGGTTACTACAACCGCTATAGAATTTGACACACCATAAAATTCGTCATTTAGGGTATGATTTACGCAATCCGAGATTTTTAGCCACAAATGACACGGATTTTCACCAATTATTTCTAGATTTTAGGCCAATTCGTGCCGACTAATTTTGTTCGGCTGCTCTGTCAACGGCGTAGTTTCTGAGGGTGATTTTACTTTCATTTTTCGTTTTGCTATTTTGGGTAAGAGTGACATCTGTTTGAGAAACGGTTTTAGATCAGACCACGAGAAGATGGCAAAAGTTTTATTGGAAGACAGGTAGGGGGCAATGAACTCGCGGATGTCAGAGAATTTCTTTTCATCCTTAACCAGTTTATTAAGGATATCGGGCCACAATTCGATCCAGGTTGTCTCCTGATAGGGTTCAAGCGGGAGTTGCACATCTTTAACTATATCTTGATAGATTATCCACGGCACATCGACCTCAGCACCCATATCGATCTGCACAGAACGTGGTATGCGCCCGTTTACTTCGATGAGTATCAGTTCCCCCGTTCTTTCGTTACGCTTAAACTGAAAGCAGGCGACACCCGTGTGGTAGCCGGCATGTTCGAGCAGCCGGTAAGCAAGCTCTCGTGCTTCCGGGAGCGGTTCTACCGTAGCCCCAACTCGCATAACACCGTACCTTGGAGGGCTTAAGCGAAGCGTTTTGTGGTAAACTTCTACGCCAGGTTTTCCTTTAGAGTTCAGATAGATATGAACGCGCTCGTATGTTGTGTCATCCCCAGGCACGATCTCTTGGAGGATTACGGGTAGCTCTGCTTCAAGACAGCGCGAATACTGCTTCAGTAATTGATCAAATGTATGAACAACAAACAATTTTGTTTTGAAGCGTGCCACAAATGCATGCGATTGGGTGGGTTTGATAATACAGGGGAAAGAGATTTCCTTTTGCATTGTTTTTAGATGTTCCAGCGACTCCGGGTAATAGGTCTTTGGACAGGGTACGCCACATTCTACAGCCAACTTGTAAGTATTTTCCTTTTCTAAAAACAAAGAAAGTACATCCCAACTCTGGGTAACGAAGCGATAATGCTTGGAAAGCTCCGGTTTAAGTTTGCTGAGCGCCTCAGCATAATAATCCCCAGTTTCTATAATTAAAAGATCTGACCAAAGGGGTGCTTTCTCAAGCATGAATTCTAAAAAAGCGTCCAAGTTACGTGGGTGAGGGCAAATAGCTACTTCGCCTACGTATTTTGAGGACAGACCTATATCATGGGGATCGTGAGAGAGGGCAATCACGTGTAGCCCTCGCTTCCCCAGCGCACGAATAACCGCCAACCCCCCGGAACTGCACCCTAGTACGATGACTTTATTTTTCATGATATTTATCTCCCTGATTGTGTGACGTAGACTTAATTTGATAGATACGAATTATCCGACAGCTAAAACCGTTATTGAGTAGTGTTTGTTTGATCATCATACTCTTTTGCTTTAGCTACCGTCCCTACAATTCTTGATATATCAGG
>JAGRBZ010000226.1 GCA_020433805.1 Anaerolineae bacterium | reverse complement strand
TTCGCTATCGTCATTCTGTTGTCTCTTTCAATCTCTTTCATTTCGTCTCTTAATTTTTATTTCCGATTTTGTCTATTAGATGAGTGGAGGGGATGATTGGTTGATCAGAAGGTTGGTTATTAGCAAACCATCTACCCAACTAACCATCTAATAAACCAACGATATTTAGAGGAGGACATTCTTTGAAAGTAAAAACCGCAGTTAAAGCAGGTATATATCTTGGCGTGACGCTCTCTGCCGGGGGCGGAAGCGGGTCGGATCAGGAAACGAGCAAGTAGTCTAATTCCACAGCAGACACCTCATTTAAGGTGTGAGGCGGCTGCTGCATTTCTATAAAACTTTAACAGCATCAAGAAGGAGTATTATGAAAGCGGAAATCACTACCCAAAAAACGTCGTTAAAAGTCAAAACCGGCCTTAAAGCCGGCGATCATTGTCGGATTGCGTTCCAAGAACACCTACGCGACCCGTACAATAATGATAGAATAAGAAAATTTGTCGATTGCTGCCAGGGCGATAGCAGGTGCTTACACTAAACCTTTAGCCTTCTGCACGATAGGTGACAGTCACGTTCGGGTGGCTGTCACTCTCCCCTAATTTCCTCATCCGTATCCGTAGCCTGCTCCGTCAAACGCCCCTCTTCTAACCACAGCCGCCGCCAGGTGGCGCTTTGCCATAGGCCGGTCTGTACAGCCTCTTCCGCTCGTAGCAAGTCGCGATAGCGCGACCTGCGGCGGAGCAACCTTTTGGGTGGCCCATCTTCAACAATCCGGCCCTGTTCAACAACAACAATCCGCTCAAAATCCCGAGTCTCGCCGACATCGTGGGTGATGCAAATCAGCGTGGCCTCGCGCCAGTGGCGACGAACCCGGGCCAGCAGAGCGCGACGCTTATCCCGATCCAGCCCGCGAAACGGCTCATCCAAAATAACCAAGCGCACCCCGCTGCGATTCATCATGCGGCCCAGGCGCACCCGTTGACCCTCACCCCCGGAAACCAGACCGCCCCCCTCGCCGAGTTGCGTTTGCAGGCCGTTCTCCAGCCGCTCGACAACATCGTATAAATCGGCGGCCTCCAGCGCAAAGCTTTGGCCGGCGTTGGGGTTCGTCTCGCTGCCATAGGTCAGATTCTCCAACAGCGAGCGGTTCCAAAGCTGCACCGCCGGATCAACCCAGGCCGTCTGCCGTCGCAGTTGGCGCAGTTGCTCACCTTGCAACGGTTGGCCGTCCACCAGACAAACGCCGTCGGCCGGTTTGTGCCAGCCGAGCAGCAGCCCAACCAGACTCGATTTGCCCGCCCCGGACGGTCCCACAACGGCGATATGCTCGCCGGGCTGCAACTCCAAATCAATATGCGGCAAGATACTATGCCCACCGGCTTGAACCGTTACCGCACGCAATTCGATCCGTACGCCGCCGGGTTCCTTTGCCGCCTGCGAGTCCGCCGACTCTGCCGGAGCGGCGTCTGGCGCAGCGGATTCGTCTTCAACCTCATCCGGCGCACCCAGCGGCTCCAATATCCGCACCACCCGGTTACGCAGGGTGGGGTACTGCTGCCCCACTTCGGCAATGCGCTGGCCCAGCAGCGGCAAGCTGAGCGCCCAGTAAAACAACAGCAACACACCGCTCACTTCACCCCCTTGCAGAATGTAAGAGAAGGTAATCCAAACCACAAAGGCGGTGTAGAGCAGCGCATTCACCCCTTGCAACGCCACCGACACCCACGAAAAATCCCGGCCGGCCCGAATCCATTCAACCAGCAGCCCTTCGTGTTCGCGCCGAAAGGCACGTTCGGCCCCGTGCAACCGCAGCGGAATTAGTCCCAACAACGCATCCAAATAAAAGCGGCTCAACGCGCCGGTATGGGAGCGCAGCCGTAAATCACGCTCCTCAAGCAGCGGATTGCTCAACCACGACAGACTCACAAAAACCCCAGTCGCCACAATGGCCAGGGCAGCGCTGCCCGGCTGAAGGATTATCACGCCGATAGTGGTTAGTACAAGCTGAAACAGCAGCCGCAGCAGGTCTACCCCCAACCCCGGCAGCGTGCGCAGTTGGCGCAGATCATATGCCCGCTGCGTCATATCTGATGTTAAGCGGCTGTGAAAGTAGCGGTCGCTCAGTTTCGGAATCTTCTGCAAGAAAGCGATACGCAGTCGGGTCTCCAGCCGTCGCCCCATCCGCTGGGTGGTGGCGGCAATAGGCCATTCCAGCAGCAGCACCACCACCAGAAACACAAACAATGCCGTTACTCCGGTGAGATACTGCTCGCCCTGGTTGAGGGTTTCACTCAGGCGCAGCGCCCCCTGAAAGAGCAGCGCCTGGATGGTAACCGCTAACGTAGCCATAAAAAGCGCCACTGCTAACACCGCCGGCGTTAACAAACCGTCTTGACCCAGCGCCCGCCACACTTCGCGGATGGGATCAACCGGCGGCTCTTGCAGAACAGCGGCTAACTCCGGCGGCAAAGGCATCGGTTCGGCAACGGTCTCAGCCCCATCTTCCGGTGGCAACACGGTACGCCGGCCGGTAACGCGTACCAGAACAGCCCCATAGAGCAGTAGTTGTTCTACCGCATTCTCTGTTTCTTCGGCCTCCGCTGGCGGTGGATAGCTACTCGCCGCTGCTGTCACCGACCAGTAGAGAGGCGGGATCGGCAGAATATTCGTGTCGGCTTCCTGAAGATGGGGCGCGGTTCTGTTATCGATAAAACAGCGTTCGATAACCCGCCCGGCTTCCGCACCGGCTTCCAGCCCGCCAGCCCGCACGATAGCCGCGACCATCCGCGCCGCCGCATCGAGCGCCGCCAGCGACCGCCAGCCGCTGTCCTCAAGTGCCTGCTCCGTTAGGCGGCTGATGGTTGCCTCCGGCAGATTGAGATCGCGCAGCCGCCGCTGCAAGGGTTGAAGAAAGCCGTCGGAACCGGCCCAGTCGCGCCAGGCAGCAGCCGGTACCGGGAAGCGGTGCATAAACAGCTCGCGTAAAAATTGCGCTTTCGATTTCCACTGGCGGCCCGCGCCGGGGTCCATCACCTGCACCCAGTTGGCGTGGCAACTCCAGACCACCACAAAATGGGTGAGGCCGTTGGGCAGACGAACGACCACAATGGCCGGTAACGCCTCGCTTTCCGGCAGCAGCAGATGGTCGGCCGGCAGCATGATCTGCTCGGATTCCAGGCCAAGCTGCACCATCAACTCTTCCAGGGTATCTATCGAGGTACCGTCGACCGACGTTTGGCAGGCTTCGCGCAGGCGGCCATACGAGGCCGTAATGCCAAAGCCTTCCAACAGCGCCTTCAGCGACGCCGGGCCACAGTCCATCTGGGATGTTTGGATAACTTCGGGGACAAAGAAACGCTTTTCTTGCACAACGGCCATCATTGCGATTGCTGGGGACTGAGGGTTAGTTTGGGATCGTCCACAAATTGGCCGGCCGAGCGCAGCACCAGCATTGCCGGTGAAATCTGCTCGACTTCAATCTGAACCTGGCCGGGTTGGCCGGGTTGAAGGGGTTCGGGTGAAAAGACAACCAATTCCACCGGGCCGGTGGGGTTGTTGGTTAAGGGGATGTCCATGACTTGCGCGGGGAAGGTTTGGCCCTCCGGCGAGGTTCCGTTGGTTAGCCGCAGTGTGGCCGCCTGGCCGGGCCGTAGCCGGGCCAGGGCTTCCGCCGGAAAGGTAACCAACAACGAACCGTCGCGCTGCACCGAAAATTCACGGCTGGTTTCATACAGGGTTACCTGAGCCAAAAAAAACCAGCCGCTCCAGGCCATCAGCAGCAGGCTGGTGACCACAAGCGCCGCCACAGCCGGACCAAACCTATCGTGTTGGAGCGAGCGCAGCGATCGAGAGAATGACAGCGCCATAGTTCACCTCATACCCTCCACTATAGCACTATCGTGTGACATTTGCGTGACTGTCCGCTGCCGTACGGCCAGAAAGTGGGCCAGACCGGGCAACTTTTCGATGAAGGTATCAAGCTGCTGCTCGGCTGTCGCCCAGCGGACAGCCGCGTCGATGTTTTCCAATTCAAGCGGCATGTCAACCACTTCATCGTCCGGCGATTGCGTAAGCCCATCAGCCAGAGCGGCGGCCAGGTGAAGATAATAGGCGGCGTGCTGTCGGGTCATCTCGGCGGCCAACGGCAGGATGTGGGCCAGTTTGGCAAAGGCGTATTTTCTAAGCAGGGGATGCAGATCATAACAGCTTTCGCCCTGTCGGCGCAGCAGCGATTTATCAATCAGCATCGACAAATGCTCCGGCATGGTTCCGGCGATCTGTTCAGCCGCATCGAGCGAGAATTTACCGCGAAAGACAGCCAACTTTCGTAGGATTTCGCGTCCATCAGCGGGCAGCAAGCTCCAGGAATGTTCAAAGACCGCTTCCATACTGGCGTGACGGCCCGGCACATCGGTGGTTCTGCGCCGCAAAAGGCTCATGTTTTGCTCCAATCGGGCCAGAATTTCGTCGCACGAAAAGATACGAACCCAGGCCGAAGCCATCTCAATCGCCAGCGGCAGTCCCTCCACCTGCCGGCAAATGCGCGTGACAACCGGCATGGTGCGGGCATCAAGCTGAAAGCCGGGTCTAACGCGTCGCGCATTTTCCAGAAAAAGCTGAATTGCGCTGTAGGTTTGAGATCCGTTAGATAGCGACCCCACATCCAGGTTGTGAATATCGCTGTCGATCGGAAAATTCAGCCCGCGCACCTGGACAATCTGCTCGCCGCGAATGCCCAATTGCTCACGCGATGTGACGATAAACTTTACATCGGGCGCATAGTCCAACAAGGATTTGACCATACTGGTGCGGCTCATAAGTTGTTCGAAATTATCCAGGAGCAGCAGCATCTCTTTTTCGCGCAGATGGTCATACAGCCGCGCCCGCAGCCGGTTGTGGCGGGTGGGCAGTCCCAAAGCAGCGGCCACTGTCGTTTCCAGATCGGCCGGGGCGACATCATCCAGCGAAACAAGCCAGGCCCCGTGCATCCATTCCGGGGCATCATCAGCTGCGGCCCGCATCGCCAGACGGGTTTTGCCAACGCCCCCCGGCCCCACCAACGTTATCAGGCGGCAGTCCTGGCTGGCCAGATACCGCGCAATTTGCTGAAGCTCTGTTTCCCGGCCCACAAACGGCACCAAGATGTTGGGTAAAGATGATGCATTGACTTTTTGATAGGTTAGAAGACGATCATTACGCTGGAATTGAAGCAGCTTTAGTTGAGGAGTCTCACCAGCCTGGATCGCTCTGGCCATCTTGACGGTTTCAGGCATCGGTTCCAGATCGAGTTCGGCCTGGAGTTTGTCTCTGAAGCGACGGTATCGTTTGAGGGCCTGGTTGCGCTCGCCCCGCTGTACCAAGGTGTGGATTTGTAAGCGCAGCGCCTCTTCATCCAGGGCATCGATATGCAGCAGCCGGGTGGTAGCCTGCTCGGTTTCGGCAAATTGACGGCGAGCCAGATAGTGCCGGGCCAGCGCATGGAGAGCATTGACCGCCATACGCTGCAATGTGTGGCGCGTTGTTTCCAGCCAGTCGACCAGCGGGCTGTCGTCGCGCCGGCCAATGCCCTCCAGTAGATCCCCCCGATAGAGGGCCACGGCCTGGGCCAACTGGGCCATACAGTCGCGACAGGCCTCTAGTCGACGGTGCCGATGCTGCTGGGTGGCCGTAATTAACGCCTTAAATTCGCTTACATCCAACCAGACATCACTAGCATCGTTAAATTGTAAGGTCTGAATAGTCCCCAGCAGGTAGGTGCGAGGTTTATCGTTGTCCTTGATGGTTTGACGTAAACGTTTTAAGGTTTGGCGCAGGTTTTGGCTGGCTTGTTTTTCAGAGGAATCGGTGTAAAACAGGGCGGCTAATTCTTCCCGCCGATAGGCTTTGTGGGAATTAAGGGCCAAATAGGCCAGCAGCAGCAAGGCGTTATCCACAGCAAAGCGGGCCGCCTCACCCTTAGGCAAGATGACCTGTGGTGTCCCCAGAAAGGACAACTTAAGTGTATCCGTCATGTAATGTGTTCCCATACGAAGGCCCAACGCATTCTCTTATAACGAGGACGGTCTCCTTCAAAAGGCCTTAAATACTGACAGTGAGCTTTAACAGTATATCACGCATGTGGCCGGAACGTAACCGGCTTAAAGACGATTTTCACTCATCTCATGTACGGTATACAGATGACGTAGGGCGGATCGTCCGTTTGGATGAGAGGCTTTCCAGACCAAAGGTTTAACGTTAAGAGAGATGGGGTTACAGGCATAACATAAGAAGGCACAAAGCCTCTCTGAGTTCTTTGTGCCTTCTTCGCGCTCTCTGTGGTAAATTCGTAAAACGTTCGGGACCCATTACCCCCAGTCAAAAATCACCTTTCCCGACTCCTATGAAGCCTATTTAACCGCCGATTACAACGCCGAGATGATCGAGCACGTCGCCCGCTACCCCCGTATCCGCGACCGGTCGCTTTATATAGGCCGATATGATGATCTCATTCCCGAACGGTTTGGTCCTAACTTGCCTTACATTCCCGATTGGACCCGCGAAAACTTCACCGAGATCGGCTATGTTGCTCCCTTCGACCCGGCTGCCTATGCCGATACGTCAGCTTTGCGCCACCGACTCGGCTACGACCCCGATCAACCACTGGTGATCTATGCCGTCGGGGGAACGGCCATCGGCCAACCGCTGCTGCACAAAGCAATCGAAGCCTGGCCGCTCATTCACCGCGAACGGCCTGAGGCCCGCTGCATTGCCGTTACCGGCCCGCGCATCGATCCGGCTGCTCTGCCGCGCTATCCGGGCTTGGAGGTTAGGGGGTATATCCACCATCTTTACGAGCATCTGGCGGCGGCTGACCTGGCCGTGGTTCAGGGGGGACTGACCACCACGATGGCGTTGACGCTCAACCGCCGTCCCTTCGTTTACTTCCCGCTTAAAAATCACTGCGAGCAGAATCTTCACGTCGCCCACCGCCTCGATCGCTATCAGGCCGGAGTGCGTTTAGAATACGACAACACCAACATCGAGCAGTTAGCCGAGGTCGCACTGGATACGCTTGGGAGTGATGTCAACTACTATCGGGTTCAAGCTCTTCATGCTGCCAGACGAGCCGCCTCGATTATCAGCGAGCTGTTATGAGGCGTATTTGGAACAAATCAATCACTCCACTTCCTTGAGACATCATTTCGATTTCAAAACTTTACCCGCAGCCGACCAAATTCGGCAAATCTTAGTCTGAGGCGGGCGGGGTGTTTTGTTTTTCTAACTGCGCCAGTCTGCTTCGTAACTCGCGGATGGTCTCCTGATGAGCTGCTTCTTGGGCTTCCAAAATAGAGCGCATTTCGGCGATGAGGTCGGCAGGGTCGGCGGTTGTCGGTGTGTCGGGCGCAGGAGGATCGCTGCGCCGGCTGAGAAACCACTCGGCCAGCGAACTGGTGATCACGGTAAACAGCGCCACGCCGACAATCATCAGCATTACAGCCACGACGCGCCCGCCATTAGTGACCGGGTAAAAATCCCCATAGCCTACCGTCATCACCGTTACAAAAGCCCACCAAAAGGCATCAGACAGGGACTTAATATTACTACCAGAGGCCCCCTCCTCAAAATATAAAATAAAAATCACCGCCGCTTCAAAGACGACCAAGACCGAAAAGAGAACGGTCAAGAGCGTGCCCTGCGCATTTTTGGTGATGACGATCCGTGACAAGAATTGACGAGGGGTATAGCCGTCTTGGCGCAATATCCAGCGAAACCACAAAATTCGCAGTATTATCAAGACCGGGAATGTTCCCAGCAGCACCATCCAGCCCCGTTGTTCACCCATAAAGCGCCGCTTGTTAGGTGCTCTGAACAACAAGTAAGCAAAGTCAGCCCACAAAATGACCGAAATAAAAAAATTGATGGGTAGTAAGACGGCATTGGCATTTTTGGGCAGGGAGACCCAGTCAATTACCGAGTTAAAGAGGGACAAGAAGACAACCAGCAAAACAAACGCCGACCAGTTAGGACTTTGCAAAACAATATTATCTTTGTGCACATGTGTATTTGTAGCCATACGCGGTAGGGGAGGGCGGTAGCGTGACCACCGCTCTTTATGGATTATCCGTAACCCGCATTATAGTCGAAACAGGGAAAATGTTGAATATTGACAGCTATTATGAGTTACGCAGTTCAAAGGTGACAGTCACTTGGCCGTGATAAATCAGCCTATTTGGGCCAAACGGACGTACATTCTCAATCAAAAAATAACTGTCACCTTTGGATTCGTTCCCCACGCTCCGCGTGGGAATGCCTACCCTAACTCGCTAAACGTACCTACAACTGCGTGGGATTTTCGCCTCGCGTCGACCGTTTACTCGCAGAGTGTAAGGCACGTAGACAGACTGGGTACGTATTCCAACGCAGAGCGTTGGAACAAATCAGATCAAGGCACGTAGACAGACTGGTACGTATTCCAACGCAGAGCGTTGGAACAAATCAGATCAAGGCACGTAGACAGACTTACGTATTCCGACGCAGAGCGTTGGAACAAATCACGTAGACAGACTGGTACGTATTCCAACGCAGAGCGTTGGAACAAATCAACCCCCTCGACCGCACGATGACCGGATCAGGTTCACTTTGGAAATGTGCTGATAACTGTCTCCAAATCCGGCTCAACCCGGCCCTGGAGAGCCTGCTCCAGCGCGTAGCCTACGGCCAGCAAATCCGGGTCCGAGAGATAAGGGCCGGTAACGATAATGCCGCTGGGCTTGCCGGTGGCGTCCAACCCGGCTGGAATGGTCAACGCGGGGACACCGGCAGCACCCGCATTGCCGGCGTAGAGTGTCGCGGCAATCAAAACATCCACATCGTATGTTTCCACAATCGAGGTCATCCAGGCTTCGGCGTAGGCTTGCGCTTCGGCCACAATCTGGGCCTGCTCTTCGGCAGTCAGCTCCGTTTCGACCGACCATTGCACGTAGCGGTGGTTGTAGGGGGCGTGGTTGACCATATCTTCTTCGTTAAAGGCCACCACCTCAGTTAAAGAGGCAACCGGGGCCGGTTCGCCAAGTCCCGCCGCAAAGGTCTTGAAATCATCCTGGAAGCCAAAGTTCAACTGCGGTTGAGCGGTATCGGCGGTAGGTGGCAAGTCCGCTTCCATAATCTGGACTATCTCGATACCCTGCGACTCTAAAGCCTCAATCGCCTGGAAAGGGCTGCCTTCAACCCACAATGGAATCAATGACGTGAGGACATCATCGGGTATTGTCTCACCTTGGGCTTCTTCAACCGCTTCTTTATTTGCAGCAATCTTTTGTTCAAACATAACGACGCCGACCTTCAGTTCTTTGGCTTGCTCAAGGTCGAGAAACTGGGTGAAGTCGGTGCCGGTCAGGGCTGCGGCGTCGCTGGTTTTGGGGTCGTTGGGGTCAACGCCGGTCATAGCGTTGAGCAGAATGGCGACGTCGGTCACTGAGCGGCCCATCGGGCCGGGGGTATCCAGGTTGGCCCCCAGCGGCACCACATAGTCGCGGCTAACCAACCCCTGACTGGGGCGCATTCCGATAATACTGTTGACGCGGGCCGGCTGGATGAGCGAGCCGGAGGTTTCAGAGCCAACGCTGACCGTCGTTAGATTAGCCGCGACCGAGACCGCCGATCCGCTGCTGGAGCCGAGCGGGTCGAACGGGCCATAGGGATGGCGCGTTTGGCCGCCGACGACGCTGAAACCGCTGGGCATACAGGGATCATTGTAGTTGGCCCACTCCGACAGGTTGGCTTTGCCCATGATAATCCCGCCCGCTGCGCGGATTTGCTGCACCAGGAACGCATCCCGGTCGGCTACCCAATCCTGCATAGCGGCGGCTCCGGCGGTGGTATGCATTTGATCACCGGTGGCGATGTTGTCTTTCAAGAGAACGGGAATACCGTGCAGCGGCCCTTGAACGGTTCCGGCGGCCCGTTCTTCATCCAGGGTGCGGGCGATGTCCAGCGCCTCGGGGTTTAATTCCAGCACCGAGTTCAGTTTGTCGAGGTCGTAACGTTGAATGCGATCCACGTAGTAGACGATCAACTCTTCCGAGGTCAGGTCACCGGCATCGAGCAGGGTTTGCAGCTCCGGGATGGTTTTGCCCAACACCAGGCCGTCCAGTTCTGCCGTTCGCTCCGGCGTCATGTCGGCCAGGGCGGTCTCAAAGGGGCTGAGGTCGCGGGCCTGTTTGCCGGTGTAGTCCGGCTCGGCCAGGGGGTATTGCCGGGTGCCGTCGAATGCATCCAGGCATTCGGCCAGAACGACCGGCAACACGGTTTCTTCAAAAAATTTCCCAGCCTGCTGAAGGTTGGGATAATCGGCAATATCGGGCATTGTCGTGGTGGGGGTGGTCACTTCATCCTCCGGGTTTGTATCGGTTGTTGCGGCTTCTGCCAGTGTGGGAATCCACAGCTTTTGGCCGGGTACTATGAGATTGGGGTTTTGGATGACGGTAAAGGTGTCATCTTCGTCGGCTTTGGCGTTGGTGGCATCGATGATGCCGGGGTAAAACGAGCCGTCGCCGTAAGCCGCTTCGGCGATTTTGTTGAGCGTATCGCCGGGTTGAATAATGTACTCCTCGCCTTCAGGCGCTTGGGCCAGAGCGGTGGACAGGCTCGAAATGAGCAGTACTACTGTGAGTAGTAGGGTTAATCGCTTCATTTTATCTCTCTTTCGTGATGTAATTTGTGAATTACGCAGCCGGAAAAATCAGACCCTAAAGGTTTTATAAGGCAACTTTAGGACAAAATACAAGCGCGATTGCGTCAAAATTTTGCTTGACAGATGACTTCGGAAACCTTTAGGGTCTCGAACTGCGTAAATCCTAATAATTCCTTCCGTCGACACCTTCCTGAATGCCGGAAGCCCAAGATTCTTTCCGTCAGCACCTTCCCGAATGCCGGAAGCCCAAGATTCCTTCCGTCTCGACCTTCCCGGATGCCGGAAGCTCAAGATTCCTTCCGTCGACACCTTCCTGAATGCCGGAAGACCAAGATTCTTTCTGCAAACACCTTCCCGAATGCCGGAAGACCAAGATTCTTTCTGCAAACACCTTCCCGAATGCCGGAAGGCCATAATTCTTCGCGCAAACGCCTTCCTGAATGCCGAAAGCTCTTTTTTTCTTCTGCAAACGCCTTCCTGAATGCCCGAAGCTCTTTTTTCCTTCTGCAAACACCTTCCCGAATGCCGGAAGCTCTTGATTCCTTCTGCAAACGCCTTCCTGAATGCCGGAAGTCCTTTTTTTGACAAATCACGAACGTCCTGAGCGTCGGATGGTTAAGATTTGACCAATTACATAGCGAGGAACGGAGCATCAAAGTTTACTTTGATCTCAACACCGATGACAAAGCAAGCTTTGTCGCTCCTGGATTTTCATTCTCGCTGTCGTCCTGTAGGGACTGTTCGACTCCCCTGATAGCTATCGGTTATGGTGAGGCCATTAACCCAGTAGATAGCCACCGCATTCATAACACCCACCACACCTAAAACAATAAACCAAATCAGATAATCAACCGGTAATGGGCTGCTGCCTGGTTCACCGGTGCCAGGCAGTAGCAGGGCTAGCAGGGCAAAGGCCAAGCCGACAGTCACCCCATCGCGCAGGACAGAGAACAGTCGATTTCTTTTATGGGTCTTGAACCAGTTAACGTAGGTTGGCACACGATAATACACCAATCCGGCGGCCAGCGCATCAAAGATAATCAACAGAATAAATCCCAGCGGGGGCGGATGATCCGCCCCCGCGTACAGGATGAGCAGCCAGACCCCAAAAAAGAGGCCGGCATTGACCAGCGCACGGTTAATCAGGATAACACCACTGTTTCTTACTGCCCCGCCAGCTTCTTCAACTCCTCTAGGCCCGCTTCCAGCACCGGATCTTGACCCTGCATAACGGCCTCGACGCTTTCAAGCGTAACCGGCACGCGCACATCAGGAACGACACCCTTGCCTTCCAGGTTGAGTTCGTCGGTGCCGGCGAAGAAGAAGCGGCCCTGGGTATACTGGAAGGTGATGCCCGAGGGCATGTGGACCTGGTTGATAGGCCCACCGGCGCCGGCGGTTGAGGTCTGGCCCACGACCGTCGCCCGACCGGTGGTCTGCAGGAATTGGGGGAAGAACTCGCAGGAACTGCCACAGTTCTGATCAACCAGAATGACGATGGGGCCATCGTAGTACAGGTCGGGCTGGGGCGCGCTGAGCAGATATTTGGGTTGAGGCCCGCGCACCAGATCACCCTCGGCCGCGTCATAGCTATCTTGCTCAAGCCAGTACATAGACACGGGGTTATCGGCATTGAAAAAGTAAGAGGCCATGGTGAAGTATTCAGCGGCCCAGCCCCCACCGTTCCCCCGCAGGTCGAGGATGATACCGTCTACGGACGGGGCTGTCTTTAACGCGCCCAGGAAGTCTTCCAGCACGGCCATGGTCACTATAGGCCGAGTGAAGCCCAGCCAGGTCAAGTAACCCACCGTGGACTCCTCGGTGGGTATCATCCGATAGGAGATAAACATGGGGGGAATATGCAGGGCAGTGCGATCCGGCAAGGGGTAGACCCCAGGAGTCATGGTAAAGGATTGGGCTTCCGTATCGCCAGGCAGAATGGCCTCAATCGTCACCTCGGCGGCCGGATCATCTTCCGCCGGGGCCGGGAATTTGAGCAGATTGTTCACCTGGAACAGACGCTGCCCTTCATCCGTGCCGGTGGGATGGCTGTAGATGACAGTGGGCAGACGCTCTGCCACCGTTTCACCGTTGACGCTAACTATCTCCGTACCCAGCGTCCAGCCTGCCTCGGCGGCCGGGCTATCGGTGATCACATCACTGACGACGATGCGGCCATCACTCAATTCAACGGTATTGGCCCCCACATTGGCGGCGATGGGCTGTGTATTGAGTTGCTTAGCCAGCTCAGCCGCTTTGCTGTAGGCCGGATCAACGATAGCGGCTTGTACGTGAGCGTCGCGGATGCTCTGGGCTAGATGGTATAAAGCGGAGGCATACTTAGCACTGCCCAAATCGGGGTCGTCAGCGGCGGTTTGTTCGGCTTCCTCGACCTGGGGCAGATATTCGGCCCGAATGGCTTCCCAATCCAGTTCGCGCAGTTCAGTGAAGGCGTAGCGTTCCGCCAGATGGTCAATCAGGCTGTTGAAACTCTCCACAATGCCCTGATCAGAATAGTCCGGCGAGGCCCCTTCCGGCGGTTCGAGTAAGTCCATTTCAGCCTCAGCCGAGCGGTCAAAGGTGAAACCGTCGGGGCCAAAATGAACCACCGTGTACCCCTGGGGCAGACCCACAGCCGGATCATCCTCGGTGAAGAGGAGGCCGTCGGGGCCAAAGCCGCCGGGGAAGCCCTGTTG
>JAGRBZ010000225.1 GCA_020433805.1 Anaerolineae bacterium | reverse complement strand
AAATGATTATTTGCCTACAAGCCTTCAAATAGATCCGTGCCTTTTAATTCAATCTCGGGCCAAGCCAAAACAAAATGTTCGCGGCTCATGAGTGTTTTGACCTCACCCTCCGGCAACTGTTGGAATATACTTTCTGCGCCAAATTGAGTCTGATGGCAGTGTAGCGCTGCCCACTTCGCCTCGACCGTTTCGCTTACATCCATGACAAAATCGATCTGGTCGTCGGGCCAGCCGAGTTCAGACCTGCCGGTTTCTTTCTCGAAATTATCGAAGTTGCTGGTATCAAGGCCGCGTTCTTTCATCCGGCGGCGCATCTCGGTAAAAATCGAACGGGCCAGCACCGCATAAAACAAGCGCGACGGCTGCCAGGCCGGCCCCTGTTCCGGGTACTGATCGGCGTCGCCGGCGGCATGAAACGCGGCTACCGTATGATGATGGATGGCAATATGATCGGGGTGACCATAGCCGCCCGTCGGATCGAAGGTGATGACGACTTGAGGCTGTATCCGCCGGATAAGGCCAACCAAGCGCGAGACTACTTCATCCGCGTCGATGTTGATAAAGGCGCGGGGGTCTTCGTTTTCGGCAGTACCGGCCATGCCGGAGTCGCGATAGTCGAGAAAAATTAAATCTTCGAAGCCCATCGCCTGGCAGGCACAGCGCAGTTCGTCTTCGCGCACCTCCGGCAGGGTTTCCGGCGTAGCGAGGGCCGGATCGGAAATTTGGCCGACCTCGCCGCGGGTGGCGCATACCAAAGCCACGTGGACGCTATTTTGCGCATAATGGGTTAGCATACCACCGCTGCCAAATGATTCATCGTCGGGATGGGCAAAACAGGCGAGTAGAGCAGGGTTTTCAATCATAAGTCGAGTCTTCCTATCGTATTTACATAGCGTAGAATTGCTAACGGACACATTACGAATTTGGCACTATCGGCGGGCGTTCATCAGCCATTGCCCGTTTTTTTGAACCACTGATGCACTGATTTTTTATGAATTCACTGAAATACGTCTACTTTTCAGTGAATTCAGGCCCATCAGTGTTTCACCTGTTGCGTACCGGATTTTGTCAAAATACAAAGGTGTCCGTTAGCAAGTAGCGTAGATAAGGTTGTTCTTACAATTTTATCTATAACCACACTTTTTGCGAAAAGCGTGATCCAAAGTTGTTCAAAAAGCCAAGGCTGTTTATAGATGCTGTTTTTGCATGTATAATGAGTGTGCGCGTAGAGCAAGCGTAGGGTTGGCGGTGGGTACGGCGTAGTTAAACGTCAAGTACTATCACGCGATAGGGCATATACTTGGGGTGTAAGAAATTTATTTATAACCTCTTCTCCTCCTTTGTAGAAAGCCGGGATTGGTCACCCCGGCTTTCTAGATTTTAAAGAGGTTGGCAATGACTGGTTGTCGCCGGTAATTCCTCGCCAATTATTCACTTTCCTAAAATTAGTTCCCTTGTTCTTTTTGCTGCATTTCCTGTTGACGCATGGGCATTTGGTCAATGAGGTCGAAAATGTCGTCGGGTGCAGCCGGCTGATCGGCTTGGAATTTTACACTTCCATCTTTGCCGATGAGGATGATTGCAAATTGCTCCGGTTCGATCTGAAACTTTTCCAGGGCAGTTTGACCGGCTTCGGTAGGAATCAGTTTCTCGCCTACATAGCCTGGGTCGTTCTCAAAGAAATAGTAAACTAACAGATCGCGGTCATCGACATCCGCTGGGTCGTCATCGAGCCAGGTGCGCTGCTGCCGGTAATCGGCACTGGTTGTATCGGGAGCAAAGACGAGCAGCAGTCGGTTTTCGCCCTGAAAGTTGGCTAACTCTAATGCGTCGGGTTCAACTTCTATGTCTGTTAGGTCCATAGCATTGACCTTAGGATCAACCGTTCCCCCGACAATAGAAGACGTGCCGCCGCTTTCCGGCAGTACATCGACCAGATAGGCCGTATCGCTTTCCAGCAAAAGTTCCGGCAGCGTATCAGCTTCGGGCTGCATGGTAAAGAGTGCACCGCCGGAGGGGAATTTTGGATTGTTGGCTCCGATGACCAGTAAATCATCATCGTCTGTCCAGCGTAGCTCTGTAACCAGATAGCCGTTAATCGGCCCAATGAGGGTGTCCGTTTGGGTCTCTACATTATATACATAGATGTCTTGTTGTAGAGGACTGCCGAACTGGTGGGCATAAGCAATCTTTTGCCCATCGTGGGCTACGGCCCAGGCGGTTGTTTCATCTAGACGTTGTTGTGTTTTGGCATCAACGTCTGGGAGGGCAAATTCCGGGGCTGCGTGTTCGCTCGTTTGTTCCTCAACCTCGCCCGATTCCAAATTAAGCTGCCAGTCGGTATCGTTAGGAGACGGTACGATGAGCGCTTGGCCATCGGCTGAGAGCACCGGTCGATGCTCAGCCAGATACGCTTTTAGACCATCGAACGTTTCGGGCAGCGTGTCATATAGTGCCCGCATAGCCGGATGGTTGAATGCCGGACTGGTGGGAGATAACTTCAGCGCACGATCTTCGGCGTAGAGGATAAGGTTGTCGTCAATACGGTCAGCCGGTTTGCGGAAGGGCTTAGCGTACACGCCGTCGTCACAATCTTCGAGGCAATTCCAGTTGGCCTCGATGACATTATCATCGGGATGAACCACTTTGATGACTTTGGTTTCAGACAGCGGGGTAAACTGCTTGCACTGGGCATTGAAGCCCTGCTCAAAGTCGGGACATTCGTAGCGAACCACCGTCATCGTCCACCAGCCGGCGGCATCGGTTTCATTGTCGATGATGACGTCCCAGGTACCGTCGAAGACATCGGGGTAGTGTCGACTGGCTCCGGTAGGATGGGATAACACGCTCCAGGTTCCGTTATCGAGCAGGATACTGTAGCCGTTGACCGGATGGTTTTCCCCATCTCTGATCTCGCCTTTAAACAAAACATGTCCTGAATTGGCCTCCGATTGCCAGATGGCCGGCACAAACTGCTCATTTTTGAGTTGCGGCAGCGATGCATCACCCGCTACCGGCAACTGATTGGGATCGCCAAAGATCTGGGTCAGTGGAGCGTGCAGCCAGCCGGTTTGTTGGAAATCAGGATGTGTCACTTGCAGCCATTGCCCATCATCGCTGCGGGCGATGGCTTGCACTACCAGACCGGCCTCAAGCAAACCCAGTTCGGGATAGCTCAAGTGTGGTCCGGTTCGGGCATGCATATTTTGCAGCAGCTTGACCTCAACACTATCTTGCGCTTGTCCTACGGTAGCGGGTTGAACGCCGGGCGGACTGTACCAGTTGCAGAGGTCTACGGTTACGGCCTGCCCTGGTTCGACAGTCAAGGAGCAGTTGCTGTCGTCACATAAGGGCGTTCCCTGGAGACTTGTGCCAACAGTATTCGCATAGACAATGTATTCGCCCGCCGGCAGTTCGGTAGAATAACGGCGCTGCCCCAATTCGACATCGATCGTTGTGATGTCGCCGCTGTCGATGTTTTCAAGGGAAACGGTTATTGGTGGCGTTTCCGTACTGGGATAGCAGACCTCGCCACTCACCGTGCCGGGACCGGATGGGGGCGTATCCGTTGGTGATAATAAAATGGTTGTAGGTGTATCCGGCGGCGGAACCGGCGCGGTATTAGTTGGAGGTACCGTTGACGTTGGTAATGCCGAGGTCACAACCGGGACCGGCGGTTGATTGGTACATGCGCTTGTACCAAATACTATAATGACAAACAGGAAAGTAATAGTTTTTATATGATGGGGGATAAGCATGGGTAAATGAGATTTGGAGATAGAGAGATAAGAAGATTGATGTGATATCTCCCAATCTCTTATCTCCCAATCTCCATTTTATTTCACTTCTAAATAGATTTTCCAGGAGGCCGGAATATCGCCGGAGGCCACCAGATAGTCGACCCTCGGCGTTTTTGGCTCCCACAGCAGGGTCATTCCGGCTTCGTGAGGCGTGCGTCCCCCCTTGCGATTGTTACACAATGGGCAGGCGCAGGCGGTGTTGCCCCACGTATTTTTGCCGCCTTTGCTGCGTGGAATAAGATGGTCAACCGTAAAATCGCGTCGGCCTAGAATTTGGCCACGCTGTTTGCCCCCGGCCTCAATACCACAGTAGATGCAGCGAAAATCATCGCGCTGCAAAACGGCTAGACGGCTCCAGCGTGCTCCTCGGCGCGGCACGTTAATATACCGGCGCAATCGCACGACACGCGGAATATGCAGGGCCGTCGAAGCCCCGTGAATGGTCACCACATCATCTGTTGCCGCATCGACGCGTCCCCGCATAATAAGAGACATTGCCCGCCGCTGCGGAATGATAGATAGTGGCTCATAGCTGGCATTGAGTAAGAGTACGGCTCCCATGCTTGCTCCTCCTGGCTATGGCGTCTTCAATTTATTAAATGTTCAGCGTATCATCTCAAAAAATTCTGTTTCTTGAGGTGATGAGTTTCAACACATACCGGTCCAATGCGAGAGATTATAAGGAAAAATTCGTAAAACGTAAAAAATTAAGAACCATTTTTCACAAAGTCTTGTTTCTCTTGCCTTACTTTATGTGCAAAAACAAAAAGCGCAAAACCTCAAGGGTTCCGCGCTTATGATAATTCAATAAAGATAGGTATAAAATCAAAAACGCGGACAGCACTGCCCGCGTTTTTGTTAGGATAAAAAACTTAAGGCGTTACGCCATCTCCTCTATGTTGCTGAAGGATAAGAGCAGTGCAGGACGGACGCAAACTGCATTCCGTTGGCCAATCTACGGACTGAAATTTATTTGATTGTAGTTTGGCGAATGTATAAATAAACATTGTGTGTTGCTTGACCACTTTTTTGAAATTTTGGGACTATGGTACCAGCCTATCACAAACAAATAAGCTTGTCAACCCCCCAAATTTTACGGTTTATACATCCAGTGTAATGATTTTGCTTTGAATTGGCGTAGTGACCTTAGGGCCGGATTCATCCATATAAACATTAATTTCCAGCCGAACCCCAAATTCCGGCAAATAAATACCCGGTTCCACCGAAAAGCCGATACCCGGAATCAGCGTGCGGGTATCGTGGGTTTCCAAATTGTCGATATTGACACCCGTACCGTGCACGTGATCGCCGGGGCCAAGACTGTGGCCGGTACGATGGAAAAAGTAAGGGCCGTAACCGGCTTGAGTAATATGCTGCCGAGCAACATCATCAACTTGCCATCCTTCGATAGTCTGCCTCTGATCGGTTTTCGTTTGAAGGAAGTCGATGACCTTATCACGGGCCTCGGCTACAATGGTGAAGACTTCTTGCTGTTTGGCTGTCGCCTGCGGCCCGGCAATGCCGACCCAGGTCATATCGGCAAAAACGTGGCTGTAGCCGGGCTGCTTGGCCCACAAGTCGATTAAAATCCAATCATCTTTTTTGATCGGAGCATAATTATTAGCCTCCGGTGAATAGTGCGGGTCTCCACTGTGAGCGTTGACGCCGACGATAGGGGGGTATGGGGTAAACAAACCCGCTTGCTCGAACTGCTGCATGATGAACTGCTGGACATCATATTCAGTAATCGATGCACCCCGGCGCAAATGATCGGCGATAAGGGCAAAGGCATTATCTTTAATCTGCGCTACCCGGCGACAATCATCGAGATGAATCTCTAACATACCCGGCTCCCAGATTGCGGCTCCGGCCTGGTAAACATTAGCTGCCGAGACGACCGTCTTGCCCAGCTTTCGAATCATTTCGATTGTTCCGGCATCGACGCGTGAGACGGTTGGTAGTTCGCCACCGGGAGAATAATCCATCGCCACGACCTGACAATCGGCCAGCAGACGCGTTAGTTCGCTCTCCATCTCTTGCCAACTGACGTAATAATTGGCCTTAAGTGGTAGCGCCTGAATAACATCGTGATCGATTTTAGAACCGAGAAGCTGTGGCTCTCCCTGGGCCGGAATGATAAGAAACAGGCGACGACTGACCATCGATTTGGGTTGAACGAATTGCGCCATGATGGGATTTTTACCCTGGAAGCTGTATACCAGCCAGCAACCGATACCTTCTCGCGCCATAGCCTGCTGCATATTTTCCAAATTCACGAGGCTAGCTCTACCAGTTGGTGTACCCCAAAAACCGCGCTGCATAACGGCTCATCGAGGTCGATCTCGCGGACTTCGCTGCTGCCGCCGTGGGCCAGCAGCGGGCAATCTTTGGCTAATTCGATGGCTTCATCATAGTCGGCGGGCGTGAGCATAAATTCGCCGCCGACCGTTTCTTTAGTCTCGGCAAAGGGGCCATCGATTACCAATTTGTTATTGGTACGGGTTAATACCCGGCCGCCCTGGCTGATCAGTCGCGTGTCGCCTATCAGCTTATTTTGCCCCTTGAGCGACTCCATCCACTCAAGATACTGCTCTTGAGATTCGGCCAACTCCTGATCGCTAAAGTCGGCCATCGCGACCTCAATGCCGCGTAAAATGAGTACATAGTTAGCCATCTGTTTCTCCTTGCTATTGTAACTTTGGTAATCCGAAACCGGTCTCGGCTATTATTGTACTTCAAATCAATCAAGACCCGAAACCTCTCTGGAGAACAATGGATGCGCAGGGTTAACGGATTTTATGTTTATAATCCAATGGGTTAATTAGCCTTCATAAGGACGACGAATAAGCGATGACAAAATCGACAGGCACTGGGTCCGCAAGATGGAATTGCGTACGAATGGATAAAGTCAACCACGAATTGCACGAATTTTCACCTATTTTATTATTGTATTCGTGTTCATTTGTGTAATTTGTGGTTAAAACGCTTTCCCCATCGCATGGACTCAGTGCCAATCGATATTTTTGAGGAAAATTCATCGCATGAGAATTGAACCGGCGGGTTATCTGATCGATCCATCGGTCTGGTGAAACAGTGAAGCACTGAAGCAAATGAATACACTGAAAACGGTAGTGATTTCACGAAAATCAGTGGTTCAGTGTTTCAACTTTCTTCACCAATTTAAATCTATAAAGTCGCAATAAATTTTTGAATGGTCTGAAAGTAGGCCTGATAATTGGCAAAAAGGATACTGTTATGATTGCCGTGTTCGAAGATTTGGAGGGTTTTGGGTTGATTAGCCCAGGCATAAAGGCGTTTGGCGTGCGTTACATCAACCAGGCCATCGTGGCGCGTATGCATAACCAGGGTAGCTCCCTTGTACCGGGCCAGCTTGGTCTGATGATTAAGCGTATGTTCTACCGCCTTTTGCAAATGGTCGAAAGTGACACCCAATTCCTGGGGCGTGATCCGCAGTAAAAGACGTTCCAACGGATCGGCAATACCACTCTCGATGATCAGCCCGGCTATATTGGGAAAGCGCGATGCTGCATGGATAGCATAAATCGAGCCGACCGAGCGACCCAGCAGAATTAGCTGTTCCGGCGGTTGACCGGTCGCCGTGATAATCCGCGCGGCATCGTTGAGCATCGTCTCCAACGCCGGGATGCCGGTTGACATTCCGTAGCCGCGATACTCGGCTAAAAAGCAGTTGTAACCCAACTGCTCAACAGCCGGAACAAAATCGCTCAAGTAATCGCCGACCACTTCACCGTTACCGTGGAAATGTACAACGGTTTTAGCGTTGGGAAAAGGGCGATGGTAATAACAGGCCAGCTTAGCTCCATCGCCATCGACCCAGAAAGGATCGGTTAGATTAACTCGGCTTGGAAAGAAATAGCGTTGGCTGATCAGTGGATGATTGAGAATTGATTGGGTCATGGATTAAACCGTAAATTTTTATTAATAATAAGAGGTCACAATGGCTGAAGATAGTTTTGCGGAAGATCCACGACCAAACGATAACCAACCCCCCGGACATTTTGGATACAACTGGTTTTTATTTCCGGACAAAGCTCTTTTACCAAGGGATCGAGGCATTTTCGTAATGTTGTAACCAGTTGAAAGAGCGCATCATCCAAAACTTCGGGCGCTTTTTCGTCGGCATAAATAGCGTTAATTAACGCATCTTTGCCGTAAACCTGACCCGGCTCGGTTGCTAAAATATCCAGCAGATCAAAGACAAGCTTACGGCGAATAGCTGTTTCCGCCGTTCTCCCTTGCCATTGTAGAGTAATGCGTCGAGTAGACGGATCAAGTTCAACCTCTATTGGCCCAATTTCCTGATGCGGCCAAATTTCTTGGCTAAGATAGATTTGCCACAACGGGCTAAACAGCTTTTTGCCATCGGGTCGGTCTATAATTAAACCACTATTTTTTAAAGAAGATAGCCCGTGCCCCGCAGGTTGATTGTCCACTACGTTCCTCAAAATATAGCGCTCATCCGGCGTTAGATTTTCCCAAAGCCGATGACAGTAGTTCTGAATAGGCGTATAGCGTAAAAGCTCTTGCATAAATCTAAAATCATCGGCAGGTGTAGATTGCATCTGATTGCGTTTCAGCCATTCTATGGCGTTTTTGAGCAGCCCCGCATGTCCCCCTGTGAGTCGCCACAACCGCTCTTGATCATGTTCCTCTATCGTTAACCCTAAGCGTGCCTCGTGTCGGGTAAAAAATTCCTGATGATCGCCTTCCGACAGAGGCCCTACCCAACACACATCGCTGAAAAGTTTTTCCAGTTCATACAGATGCCCCACCGGTCGCTGGCTGCCCACAATAAATATCATCTCCCCCGACCGGGCTTCATCGCGCAGATTTCGCAGTTGGCTAAAAAAATCCGAACTGCTTTGTTGATACAAATACTCGGCCCGGTCAATGACCATAATCACCAAAACGTCCCGGCCCAGGTTCCGCAAAGTTAACTCAAGCTGCTTGTATAAAAAATGCGCATCAGCCTGATGAGGCACGTCGCGATTATCTTGCAGTAAGCAGAGACACTCTCGAAAAAAAGTAGCAATAGAGAGAGGGTTTAGTTTATTGCAGTCGATGTGCAAAAAGTAAATATGCTTGGCCGGTATGGCAGGGTGACTTTCCAGCAACGTCGGATGCGAAACCAAAAAGCGAAGCAGATTCGACTTGCCCATGCCACTTAGTCCGGCTACTCGCACGCTGCGTTGCAGAGCTAACGACCCGACCAGACATTCTATTACATCCCGTCGATAGGAGAGAGGTAAAGCAGCTTCTTTGTAATGTTCGTACATAACCCTTTTGAAAAAAATATCAGACTTTGTCAGGCAATATCAGTTGGCGGAAAGGTTCAGGACAAGATTCATCTGCCAAAATTGAGTATTCTGTAGGCAAGTTGGGATGGTTTATCCGCATATGATCAGCCATCCGGTCAGTCAAGCCGGCTAATCAACAATCTAATAATTTGGA
The DNA here is from genome assembly GCA_020433805.1 of Anaerolineae bacterium. Taxonomy (GTDB): domain Bacteria; phylum Chloroflexota; class Anaerolineae; order 4572-78; family J111; genus JAGRBY01. The sequence continues at coordinate 4,085 of JAGRBZ010000225.1, read as the reverse complement.
CCTAGCAGGCTTTACGTAACGGAGCTAACAAAATGGTTGCTCCGGGGATCCCACCTTCTAAGGTTCGCCGATCTTTAACAAGAAAGGAGACCTTATTATGTATCAAAAACTGCGAGTCCGTATTGTAACCGCCGCGTTACTGGCTGCATTATTGCTTACAGCCGCTGCCAGTCCAATTCTATCAGAAGTGACGGGACTAATTACCCCAGCCCATGCCGAAGAGTGTGTCGGCTCTAGTTGCTAACTTCTGCGCTTACGTGAAGCAGAATTGAATTAAGCCAGTTATTTGCCTAAACGCTGTATCCCAAAAGTAATTTTATGTAGATAGTCCCAGATGGTAGGATCACGTGATCCTACCATCTTCGTTTTTATCGATCTCGTAATTTACCCTGTTCCTAGTTTGTTTTTTACTTGGATCAACCTGTCTTCAACAAACTGGCGCAGGAAAGTAGTAGCGGGATTATCGGGAATAGTATTCAGAGTGCTTAAGGCCTGGTCTAACACGTCAAGGGCTTGCTCTAACCGCTCTGCTTTAATCAGCATTTTTGCATAATTATCAAGCGTATTAACGAGATAGTAACCGTCATTTTGTTTGCGGGCAATGTCAAGAGAAAATGAAAAATTGGCTTCGGCATTTTCCCAATCGGTCAGTCCAGCATAAGCCATCCCCAAATTATTATGCACATTTGCCAAATCTATGAGGTAATTATTCTGTTCAAAACCAACAACAGCCGTTTGATATTGCTGAATTGCGGCCTCATATGCCTTTTTCATTAAGAAGGCATTGCCTAAATTCATAATGGCCTTAAAAATTTCGGCCTGATCATCTGCTAGTTGAAAGTGTCGAATGGCCTGCTGATAACTGTCCTGAGCTTCATCCAACCGGCCGCTTCTTAATTGAGCCAAACCCCTATTGTTAAAAATTCGGGCCTGCTGGTAGGTGTCATCCAGAGTACGATAGTGACTGAGAGATTGCTCAAAAAAATTTAATGCATCTTCCCATCGGCGCTGGTCATAGGCGACAAGTCCCATAACATTGAGTGCTTCGGCTTGGTCTTCCGACGGTAGATTCGGTTGATTGAGTACCTGCTGACAATACTCTATTGCTCTTTCATGATCAGCAGCTAACCGAGCTACAAGGCCCAGATTATTGAGCAACGTCCAATAGCGACTTTGTGATTGATGATGCTCACACAGTCTGAGCGCCTCTTGCAAACACTGTTCTGCTTCCGACAAGCGTCCTTGCAGGCGATACAGGTTGCCAAGTTGCAGTCGGAAATCGATTTCCGCCGGATCGTTTTTGATACTGCTTTGGGCAATCGCTTGGAGTAGATAGGTCTGCCAGGTTACAAGCTGGCCCCGCCGGAGCATAGCCGGGCTGAGTTGCAAAATAAGATTACGCGTCGGATCCCACGCATCTGGTAAGGAAAGGGAATAGGTTAACCCCTTTAACAACTGTGATATTTCTTGCAGAGTCACATCAGCATTGTCATTGACCCGATTAAGCCAGTAGCGACAGTTCGAGATAATGATGTTGCAAAATACCTGGGGCCAGACTTTCTGGTTTGCGGTCATTACGTCTGCCACTTGGTCACCTGCTTATGTAAAAAGGTTTCGGTGAGACGATGGATGTAAAAATGCCGGTTATTAAGCGAGCCGCCTACATTAACCAAAGATAAGCGGATTAGGAGATCAAGGCCACTATCAACCTCGTCGTACGTGAGGCCTGAAGCGCCGATGATATGCTCTATAGTTGTCCCTGGGGCAGCAACCAAAGGCATTGTCAACAGTACCTGGCGAGCGACGTCATCCAACAGATCCCAGGCCCGACGGTAAATAAATTCATAAAGGGCTTCAACACGTCTCCCCCGGGCCTCATTTAGATCGGACAACACGGTTGAGAGTGAACGGACATGGACTTGGCCAATAATCAGTTTCAAAGCCAGAGGGTTGCCGCCCACAACCTCATAAATTTGCGTCATCATTTCAGACGGAGCTTGGGCCAGGTCGTGAATGCCGCGACGAGTAGCTTCGCTTCGCACCAGTGTCTCCGCATCAACCGCATTTAGCTCAGCCAGATTGGTGATGTGAATGTCCGGTTGCTCATACATATCTACCCGGCTGGTTAACAGCACCCAGGCGAATTGGGCCAGATCACGGAGGACCGGCATTAATTCTTGATAATCGGCGGCTGTTTCCAAATTGTCAAGGACAATCAGGTGAGCTTGCTTGGCCATTTGAATCTTTAATGTCGAGAGGATCTCTTCAGGCGGACGTGGCGGGGACATCGTCTTATGCAGTTGGCGATCGAGGGCAACAACAAATTCATCAGGGGTCAGAGACGGAGCGTCGCCCATTTGGATCTCAGCCCACGGGGTAAACTGATGCTGGCGCGTACTGATCCACAAAACTTCGTCAAAGCAACCTGCGGCAATCAGATCGCGGGTGACGGCATCAGCCAACGAGGTTTTTCCGATGCCGCCAATTCCGGTTAGGCAAAATAACCGAATATTGGAGCTATTGCATAGTAGTTGGCCCAAACGAGACCGTAGCCCGTCCAGTCCAAATAACTGTTGGTAAGATGGCGTCTCCAAACGATCTTCCAACCGAGAGACGTGGTCCGAACGGGTTTGGGCTTCGAGATTTAGAGCGAGTGCTGTCAAGGCTGCCAACGCGTCTCGACGCTGGCGGTAAAATGCACTTTCGGATATTCCCAGCGAATTCGCTACAGCAAAACCGGTCTTATCATCAATATAACGACGGCGTAACAGAGTCGCTGCGCCCGCATCTTGTTCAGCCAGAGTTTCTAATAAATTAAGCAGCAGTTGATTAACCACTTGTTGCGTGGGACGAGATGAGTTGCCCGACCAGTTCGCTTTTGCCTGCCGGGCCAGGAAAGGTAGGGCTTCATCTAAAGCCAATGGCTCCGCCTCACGGTGCCACTGTTTAAGAGCCTGTTCCAGTAAGACTGTTACCTGTTGACGATCTTGGTCGGAAGCCATTGCACTCCTTTCTGAGAATAAGACCGGATCAGCCCCGAGCATCTGATTGAACGAAATGACATCAAAAACTCGAAGCTTGCCAGAAACCTGCTCTAAATTTGTCGATAATCGATCCGATTCATGCGTTATGATTTTCTTGTAAGGTTTAACAAACTTAAAACGATTATAGCAACTAAATGATTGCCGGTAAATGGTACTTAGAGGTTGAATTGCGTATCCGCAATTGAAACCCTCCTACAGAGTAACGAAGAGACTGAAAGTATTGCGAAGAATTCTGAAGTAACAGAGCAGGCGATCAAAGTTTAACCGTGATAGAGTAAATGGCAAGCCAAGAACCTATTTAGGGACACATGATGCCAAAAACCGAACACGGTCAGGTTATTCTGTTATTAGCCGATGGTTTTGATGAGACAGCGGTCACTATCTTACTTATCACGCTACGCGAGGCCGGTTTAGCCGTCTTAGTAGTCGGCTTACGATCCGGACGGGTTAATGGGGCGCACGGCTTGATGATTATCCCTGATATGAGCCTGGATCGCCTTTTAGAAAAAACGCCACCCATTCTGGCCGTGCTTCTACCCAGCGGCATGGGTCATTTAGGCCGGCTGCAAATTGATCCAAGGGTGGGGACGTTGTTAAGCCGAAGCATCGAAGAGCAAGCCTTATTAGTGGGCTTAGGACCTCACGTAACTGAACTGACCGATCATAGTATAGGCCTGGAATGTCCTATTATGTGGATCGTTCCCGAATCCAACCAGTCGATAGAGCAATTCGCCATAATGATTGCCCGACGACTGCAAGACCTTCAGGAGAGGTGATAACTTGTCTAACAAAGCGCATTTACAACAATTGATCACCAACCATACCCGGCGTTTACAAAAGCTCAAGGAGCAGCGGGCCTTAACCGGCATCCGTACCGATCCGGCGATTATTATCGAGACTGAGGATATCGAGACGGAACTTAAGGTTTTGCAGGAAGAATTGGCTGCCATTAAAGACGAGCCAGAACTGCCTGATCAACCAGAAAGTACGGAGGAGACAGCCTCGGCCACTGAATATCAAATCGGCCTGCGCCACATCGAA
>JAGRBZ010000224.1 GCA_020433805.1 Anaerolineae bacterium | reverse complement strand
TGCTCTGCGTTGTCGCATCTTTCGGACACTCAGCGTCCCGTAGGGCGTTCCAACGCAGAGCGTCGGAACGAATGTATCAACCAAAAGTAATTTAGGAGTTATCCATGACTATCGAGCAGCTTGCCGACACACTGCACCAAACCCCGACCGAACTGATCCAACTGGCCGATCGCCATATTCGCACGGTTCAGATGTGGTTGTGCTCGCGGGCACCCGACGCGATACGGTGGGAGGGCCTGGGCGTTGATGTCGCCTCTACCGGGCTGCCGGTGCCCATACTCAATCTGGCGCTGGGCAAGCGCTACCCACCCGAAACGCCCGAAGCAACAATTGGGGACGAAATTGAGCGGGTGAAAGCCATTTTTGCCGAGCGCAACGTGCCCTGGTATTGGTGGCTGGGACCAAACCCACAGCCATCGACGATGAGCCAGCTATTCTTAAGCCACAACCTCTGGTTCGAGCCACCGGCGCTGCCCGCCGTGCTGGTTCCGTTACCGGCTCGACCGGTTGACTATAATCCCCGCATACAAACGTGGCGCGCCGCCAACATGGTCGACCTTGAAACGGCCAGTACTATTCGACGCCTTGCCTATCGATTTCCCGAAGGGGTGGGAAGCCATTATTATGAAGACATGGCCGATGATTGGCTCTCGAGCGATTCGGTCCGGCTTTATTTAGGAGGACTGGAGGCCGATACCCCGGCCGTTATCGGCACTTCGATACAAGTTGACGGCGTAATCGGTCTCTACGCGCTGGCTACGCTGCCCACCTGGCGCAGGCGCGGGCTAGGCAAAGCCCTGCTGGCCCGCATGATGGCCGATGCCGCAGCCGAGGGCCATCGTTTTGCGGTAATGACCGCCTCGCCTTATGGTTATCCCGTTCTCAAACAGTTTGGCGTTGAACATCTTTTTGACTACGAGCTTTATAGCCTGCCGTAGACGCAGGGTGATAAAGAATTGTAGGTACCTGTAGGTGGTAATTGGTAATTAGTAATTGGTAACTGGAGACTAGTACTACAACGAGATTTTGACATAAGCCTGGAAAAAAACCAGGGTTTTCGGTGAATGCGATCAATTTCGGGCCAAAAACGGCTCACGCAAGCGCATATTTTCATTTCTGAAATTAAAACCCTGGTTTCTCAGACCGAAGTCTCGTTGTAGTACTAGAGACTGTATCTTTAATTACTATTTACCAATGACCACGTGACTGTGACCAAGTACGAAATAAAACGATAACCCAATAAAAAGGCTTTTTCCTTCGCCTTAGCATCGGCAAAAAAACAACTTCCGCATGTGTCATGGCGAGGAGGAACGACGAAGCCATCTCCGCGTTCGGAAGTGGGGATTGCTTCGCTTCGCTCGCAATGACAGGCCGAACTTATTTATTTTTTATTCCTTAGCCTTAGCCTCAGCCTTAGCCTTATTTTGATTAACTACCCAAGGAGATTTTATGCCATCCGGAACACTCTATCGTAAAACAGCATTTACAACCAACCCCAACGGCGGCAACCCCGCCGGGGTGTGGATTGGCGACAGCCTGCCGCCGGTTGAGGAGATGCAGCGCATCGCCAAGGAAGTCGGCTACTCGGAAACGGCCTTTGTGGCTCCGGCCAGCGGGCTGGAACGCACTATCCGCTACTACAGCCCCGAAATTGAGGTGCCGTTTTGCGGTCACGCGACGATTGCCACCGGGGTCGTTCTTGGTGAAACCGACGGCGAGGGAACGTACCGCTTAGCCACGATTGTGGGTGAGGTGCCGGTTGCCGTGCGTTCGCGCGATGGCGTGCCGGAGGCTTCTTTAACCTCGGTTGCGCCGACCTACACGGCGGCATCCGAGGCGCTGGTCGGTGCAGCCCTGACAGCGTTGGGCTGGCAAGCCGCCGATCTCGACGGCGCGATTCCACCGGCCAAAGCCTACGCCGGAGCATGGCACCTGGTTCTGGCCGTCCATACCGCCGAGCGGCTGGCCGCGCTGGATTATGATTTTGAGGGATTAAAAGCGTTGATGCAAGCGGAGGATTTAACGACGCTGCAACTGGTGTGGCGCGAAAATGCCGATCTCTTTCACGCCCGCAACCCCTTCCCCGTAGGCGGCGTAGTCGAAGACCCGGCCACGGGCGCGGCGGCAGCAGCCCTGGGCGGTTATCTGCGCGAAGCCAACCTCATCGAGGTACCGACCACCCTGCTCATCCGGCAAGGTGAGACGATGGGCCGCCCCAGCCGCCTTACCGTCGAGATACCGGCTAACGGCGGCATTGTTGTCTCCGGCAATGCGGTGTCGATTGAGGATTAGCGGGACCAAGATCAAGACCAGGTTTTCGAAGGTATCGTTAGGCGTAAGCTCGGTTCCAATCGCTCCTCTATTTCCGCCTACCTATATCTTGTAAAACCTGTCAGGTCTGGTCAGACTAACGACGTGCGCTATGCCTGCTCGCTATCATCAACCACGGCGTCAACTACACTGTCGAGATCGACCTGGCCGTTGGTGGCCGTATCGGTGGAGAGGGTGGCTTCGGTTGTGCCATTGGTGCCGTTAGTTGTGGTGGTTTGGGTGCCGTTGGTCGTAGTGGTCTCGGTGCCGTTGGTGGCCGGAGCGGCTTCGGCATCCTTTTCTTTGCTCTGGCGTTTGGTCACTTCAATACCCCAATTGCCCAACGCCGGAGTCAGCTTTCGATTGAGCTTTTTGAGGATAATTAAACTACCGGCCACGCGCAGTGTGTCGTACAAGGCCTCCAGCGTTTCGGCCCGTACTGCGTAGCTATCTTTACGACGGTTGCGACTGGCGCGGCGGGTATCCAAATTGGCTTTAAGATCATCGCGCAGGCGGATGATATCTGCCAGATCAGGCTTGCTAAAACGCTCTTCCGGCGGACGGCTTTCTTCTTTGGCAATATACGTATCCAGCATTGCCAGCCGATCGTCTCGATTTTTAGGCAGTAAAATCTTGCCCGTGCCTTGCCTGACCTGAAAACCCCACTCTTCGGCGGCTTCCGGCGTTTCCATATAATCAAAGTTGAGCTTATAGCGAATTTTATGAATGAGGGTTTTGGCCTGCTCATCCAGCCGCTTGACGGCTTCCGAGGCAAGGGTGCGCTGTACTTCACTGGATTTGTAAGTGTTTTGGGTGGGAACTGATTCCTGCAAGAGGGTTTTAAGGTCCGGCAGGAGGTACGACTGCTCTTCGGGCGGTAATGTCTCATCGTACTTCACAAAATTTTGGCCGGCGGCGATGAGTTTCGTCGGTTGACTGGGGGTAGGGATGTTGACCTGGTAAGCGCTGGGTGCATCTAAAATGACGTGATACATAGTGTGAGCCTTTCTCGATTTCAAGTTGGTAAAGTGAGATTGATAACGTAATGCGAATAAAGTGGTGAGCAGTGCGTATTCAGTTGTAAGGTTAAGATCAGTATATCGCCTTTTTTTTAATCTTGTCAAGTCGCATTAAATTTTTTTGCCGACTCAAAAGCACCTGCCGCGTCAGACCTTACGAATCCTGAGAAAATCGACGTTCTAGCGCGTCAGACCTTACGAATCCTGAGAAAATCGATGGTCTTACGCGTCAGACCTTATGAATCCTGAGAAAATCGATGGTCTAGCGCGTTAGACCTTACGAATCCTCGCGTGATCGTACCCTTCCGAGCGCTCACCCTTATGATCGACTGCCCGACATTTCGACACCAAAGGCGGAAAAGTTCGTTTAGCAACAGTACTCTGAGGGTTTTTCAGTCAATCGCTCATTTATAAGAGCGGATTCGCTCTGGTTGCGGCGAGGGTAACAATGCAACAAAAAACGCCAATGTAGGCGTTAGTGTTGAAATTTATGGTCATTGTTAGGACACGTTCTATGTTTCAAGAGGTTCATAACTGATATACTTCTCTGCAAAATCTTTAACTATAGATTTGTTTATACTACCAAGAAAAATTCGCCAATTCTTAATGCTCTGGTGTAATTTCTCAAACTTTACCCCTATAAAATTCTCAAGCGTTTCTATTTCAATTTCACATGAATAAACTTTTTGTTCATAGTGCGACTCAATTTGAACTTTGATCTTTTCCAGGTCTGGAAAATCTCTAAATGCTCTGGAAGTTTCCTCTAGCAATTTCCTGTAAGCAGAGTATTCTGTCTGTGCAAATCCATCCTTAAATGCAATAACCTTATTCTCAAAGCTTGTTTTTGTTAAGTCTATAGAAGCACTTCTTTCCTTTTGTCTTTCGATGAATGTTTTTTTATCATAGCTTAGTGCTTTTATACGCTTATTTATGAAATAATCTGCAGCATTTACATTTTTTAGTATTTCGGGAATACACTCGTTGACAAACTTTTCGTCCTTCACTTCACGTTTTAGCAGGTTCAAAAAAGGGTGCATAAGTTGAACTAACATATCTGTTATTTCGTCCGTATAAATATTAATTAAAAAATGGACTATTCGATTTCTGGAATTTGTTAGTTTATCTAGTTGTTCTCGAAGAGACTCACCCTGAGCTAGTTCTTGTAAATTAAGCATTATAGAAACCCGTTCAACTGCTTTTCCATATCCGACCGTATATGACGTTTCTCCATAATCGAACAATTCCAAAACCTCAATAAGGCTTCCTTTTTTCCTGCGAAGAGTTCCTAATTTCTGAACTGCTTTGTCAATATTATCAAATACAAGAAATTCATTTTTCTGAACTAGCAACTGTTTCAAAGATAATTCAATCCCATGATGAATCCAAACGACAGCATCTTTTAGCAGAAGCTTATCTTGTTTATCTATTGATACTCCTAAAAACTCAAATCCTCTTATCAACGAATGACAAGCATTATCAAGCAACCCAACTTCTAATTTTGATTGATCTTTAGTCATAATACGTAACTTATATACTTTTGTAGAAAGTGTCAGAAAATCAATAGTATATTGTGACACAGAGTTGCAACATAAATGGTGTTACAAAAAATCTAGGCGTAGTGTGGGTTTAAGGATTAAGCAATTGCGGAGAGCGAAATGGGTTAATTGGAGTAAAGGTGATACCTTTATTGTACCTGGAAGCGGCTAAAGATAACAAGGAACTAAATCTGTTTTAGCCCATCAGTTGTATATTGGATCGAGGCCCAAGCCCCAGAGCCAGAAACATAGACGCAAGAGGCGCAAAAGACGCGAAATACGCAAACGTTTTTAACCCTTTCCTTTTGCGCCCCTTGCGTCTGGTGCGACTGTAGATAAGAGCTAACAGGTTTCCGAAAGTTTCATTTGGCGTGGGATTAGCGCAACCGGAGCTAGATTTACGCCGAAAAATGTCGTACAAAACCTGTCAGCTCTGGTGTGCGCTCTATGCTTCATGACAGTTTACAGTTACTTTAGCGTTAAATTGTTTTTAGCTACCGAAGCAATCGGGTTTTTTCCCTTATTCCCTACTCCCGACTCCTTACTCCCTACTCCGCCCACGGATTCTCCCTCGCCCGCAAAGCAGCGAGCGACTCCTCAAGCGGTTGGCCGAAGGTGTTGTATTGGTGATTTTCCTTTAACCAGCCCAGAAGTTCCGCCAGCCGGGCCGCGGCTGCTTCAAATTTAGCTTGATCGGCCAACGGCTTCACCTCTGGGTGATGTTGGTGGTGATTTTATCGCGGCCAACGACATCGCCCCCGGCTTGAATACGGGCGTCAATGTTGCCGGCGTTGATGGTGTGGCCTTCGCCTTGCACGTGCAGGCCGCCGATGTGTGTTTCTTGATCTGTCAAAATAAGTCTCTCCCAAAGGGATAGGCGTTACGCAGTTGGAAAAATTTAAAGCAACAACGTTCATTTTTCCCTGCGAATGCCTCGTGTCTTGAAATGTCTGAGGGATTTCTCCGCCTTCGGCTACGAAATGACAAGTAGTGTATACGTCGTATAGATGGATGAGCGGCTTTTGAGGGTTAGTCGATTAAGGTAGAGTGCGTGGTGGCAATGGGATCGAAGGTGATGGATGTATTGTACCTGGAAACGGCTTGAAATGACAAGGAACTGAGGTTAATTTTAGTTCCACTGGCCCGCCTACTCCATGGCTTGGAGCGTTTCAACTTGCACTGCCATCGGCTTGCGGTGATAATTGAAAGGCAAGAAGAGCGAAAACTTAGAGTATAGGGTCGGTCGCGCCGATGCTGTTTAACCGCGCTGCCATCGGTATCGGCTGTTAAAGGTGATGCTATGGCGGTTGATTTTGTCTCCCTCAAAGTAACCTATTTTATACGTATAGCGGCGATCAACGATCCGCTTCAACGAAGTAACGCCGCACGCACAGTTTTGGTTGATAGCACCGAGCAACTGCTTTCCGTGCCTGAGCCGCTGCCGGCCATACTGATTGCGCTGCTCTCGGGTTTGCTATCGGTAGGGTTGTTGTATGCGTTCTATATTCGTCCGCTGCATGCTGATCTGGGCAAACTTCATAAAGGCGTATTGTCTTTGTCTCAAGGAGAACTGTATCCAGAGATCGATATTAAGCGCAGCGATGCGCTGGGCCGACTGGCTCATGCATTTAACGCGATGGCCAAGCGCCTGCAGGGTACTCATACCGACCTGGAGGCTCAGGTGGCTAAGCTCACGAAAGCGTTGGCGGCTAGCAACGAAAGTCTGCAAGAAAGCGAAAGCCGTTTCAGTAAGTTAAGCGACCTGTTACTGTTACAAGTAAAGGAAACGAAAAAAGCGCTACGGGAGAGCGAACAGCAGCTTCACTTCATTACGGACAATATGCCGGCCTTTATCGCCTATGTGGGCCTGGACGATCTGCGCTACCGCTTTGTAAACAGTAAGTTTGTAAAAGCCCATAAAATGCCGCGTGAGCAGATCATTGGCCGGCATATTAAAGAGATTATCGGCGAGGAAAACTATCAGTATGCTCGGCAATATATCGACATCGTGCGCTCGGGCCGGGGGACATCTTACGAAAATATTTTTCACAATGCGCATGGAAAGCGCTGGATTGAAGTGAACTATGTACCCACCTTCGACAAGTGGGGCGAGGTAGAAGGCATCGCCGTACTCAGTTTCGACATCACCGAGCGCAGGCAAGCCGAGGAAGCGCTGCGGGAAAGCCAGGAGCAGTTCGCGCTGTTTATGGATCGGCTGCCCCATGGCGTTTTCATAAAAGAGGAAGACAGCAGGGTTATCTACGTCAACCGGTACCTCAAAGAGTTTTTTGATGCTGACCAGTGGATTGATAAAGATGCCCACGCTGTGTTTCCCAACCATCCGGTGCGAGCGGAAGCCGCTATGGCCGATGATCGAAGCATTCTGACGCAAGGCCAGACCAAAGTTGAAGAGGCCCTGCCGGACAAAGATGGCAATGAGCACGTTTTTGTCACGACGAAGTTTCGTATTGCGCGGGCCAACAAGCCGCCGCTGTTGGGGGGGATCGGGCTAGACATCACGGATCGGGTTAAGGCGGAGCGCGAGTTGGCTGCCGCCCTGGAGACAGCCCAACGGCTGCGAGAAGAAGCGGAAGCGGCCAATCGGGCCAAAAGCATCTTTTTGGCCAATATGAGCCACGAACTCAGAACGCCCCTCAATGCCATCATCGGCTTTGGCCAAATCATCGCCCGCAGCCCAGATTTGCCGCCGGAGCAACGGGAGCATCTGCGCATTATCAATCGCAGCGGAGAACATCTGCTGGCCCTTATCAACCAGGTGCTGGAACTGTCGAAGATTGAAGCCGGGCGGCTGACACTGTCCAAAACCGTGTTTGACCTGCACCAACTGCTTATCGAGTTAGAGGGGATGTTTCGCTTGCGGGCGGACGATAAACAAATACGTTTGGTTTTTGAACGCTCGCCCGATGTCCCCGTCGCAATCCGAACCGATAAGGTTAAGCTGCGGCAAGTGTTGATCAACCTGCTCAATAATGCCCTGAAATTTACGAATGAAGGTCGGGTCATCCTGCGGGTAGGGGTTAGCCAGGAGGCTACCGCAGTAGACCAAGAGGCTCACGATTATCGGCTAATGACTATCCATTTCGAAGTTTCCGATACCGGTCCCGGCATCGCGCCGGAGGAGTTGCACTATCTGTTTGAAGCCTTTGCCCAAACCGAAAGCGGACGAAAGGCGCAAGAAGGCACGGGGTTGGGATTGCCCATCAGCCGTAAATTTGTGCAACTGCTGGGCAGCGATGGTATTACGGTTGAAAGTCCGGCCCACCGGTCTTTTGGCGACAGCGGTGGGCCGGGCGCTGTCTTTGCCTTTGCTATTCAAGCGGAGGTGGTACGTTCGGTACCAGGGGCCAAGGAGGCGGTTACCGGCAGCCTACTATCTGAAATGGATGTGCGACCGGTGAGCCTGGCCCCTAACCAACCCCGCTATCGGATATTGATTGTCGATGATGAACCTACCAACCGGCAGCTCTTACGTGAAATCCTGAGGCCCTTTGGCTTTGCCCTGCAAGAGGCTGAAAACGGCCGGCAAGCGGTTGAACTATGGCAGGAGTTTCAGCCTCACCTCATCTGGATGGACATCCGTATGCCGGAGTTAGACGGGTACCAGGCCACCAAACAGATTAAGGCCCAGCTTGAAATGCAAGAGCTTGGCCAGGGCAAAGCCAAAAGGGAAGCGCATAAGACAGTCATTATCGCTCTAACGGCCAGCAGCTTTGAAGAAGAAAAGGCTGATATTCTGGCGGCCGGCTGTGATGATTTTCTGCGCAAACCGTTTCGTGAAGCGCAGTTGTTCGAGATGATGAGCCGTCACGTCGGGGTTCAGTTCGTTTATGAAACGGTCGACGCTACGGCGATGACCGGCGATATCTATAGGCACAGCCTGACACCGGACATGCTGACCGCTTTACCGACAGAACTACTAACGCAGCTCGCCGAGACCATTGAACTGAGCGATCTTGTGCGGGCCAATACGATCATCAACACGGTTCAAGACACTGAGCCGGAGCTGGCTGCTCTATTAAGCCGGTTGGTCAACAATTTTGAATACGACACAATTCTGACGGCTATTAGCCAGTCGCAATCGCTACGACGCTAATAGAATGAAAGGGTGCAGACTATGGAAGCCATCCAACCCAAAACAAACATTCTGGTTGTTGACGATACGCCCGGGAACCTGCGGATATTGATGCAATTGTTGCAAGAGCAAGGCTACCACGTTCGGCCTGCCCCCAACGGTACCCACGCCCTGAGCAGCGCCCAAAAAGAACCGCCCGACCTGATATTGCTCGATATTATGATGCCTGATATGGACGGTTACGAAGTGTGTCGCCGCCTAAAAGCCGATGAGCGCACCCGCGACATCCCCATTATTTTTATCAGCGCTCTGGATGAAGGGCTGGATAAAGCGGCTGCCTTTTCGTCGGGCGGCGTCGACTATGTCACCAAACCGTTTCAATCGGAAGAGTTATTTGCCAGGGTTCGTACCCATTTGGATCTCTATCAGCTACGGCAAACCCTGCAACAAAAAAATAGCACGCTGCAACAGCAAAACGTCGAATTAGATGCCTTTGCTCACACCGTGGCGCACAACTTACAAAACCCGCTCAGCGTAATTATGGGGTATGCCCAATTCCTTCACCAGAACGCTACGGCTTTATCGATGCAGGAGTTGGCAATTATCGGCGAAGCCAGCCATAACTCGGCCCAAAAGGCCATCGACATTGTTGAGAATCTGCTCCTTTTAGCCAGCATCCGTAAGGAGGAGGTCAGCCTGGAGCCGTTGGATATGGCCAAGATCATCGAACAGGTGGAATCCCGGTTAAACAACCTTATTCTCAAGAGTGATGCAACGTTGGTTCTGCCCCAAAGCTGGCCAACGGCTTTGGGATACGGACCCTGGGTTGAAGAGGTGTGGACCAACTACGTGAGCAATGCCCTAAAATATGGCGGACAGCCTCCCCGACTGGAATTTGGCGCAACATTCCAAAGCGAAGGGTCTATTCGCTTTTGGGTGCAAGATAACGGGCCGGGTCTGACTCCTGAGGAGCAGGCCGTATTGTTTACCGAATTTACCCGCCTGAGAAAAGTTGAAATCAAAGGACACGGTCTGGGCTTATCCATTGTGCGGCGCATTATGGATAAGTTAGGTGGTCAAGCGGGTGTAGAGAGCGAGCCGGGCCGGGGCAGCCGCTTTTTCTTGACGTTAAGAGCAAATTGAGCACGCACGCAACTTAGGATCAGCGAGAAATCAACTTCCGCATGTGTCATAGCGAGGAGGAACGACGAAGCTATCTCCGCGTTCGGAATGGGCGATTGCTTCGCTTTGCTCGCAATGACATGCCGACTTAATTATTTTTCATTCCTTAGCGTAAGCGACCTGGTCGCCCAACCTAGCGAGATGACTTCCCCACCTAAGCAATATCACCACCTTTAGAAATCATACATTTGTTGTAGTACCCCTACAACGACAGGCTGATCACAAAGATCCGCTCTTTTGCTATACTATTCTTAACGATTGAGTAATGACCTCTGTCGTTTTCAGGAGGTTCGAGGCGCTAAACGTGCGCCGAAAGCGACGGAGGTCTGACAGAAAAAGGTGTCATGGTGACAAACGTAAAACGCATTTTTATTAACGGATTTTTTATCATCGTCATCTATGTGGCAGTGGTGACTACAATTATTGTTGTGAATGAAATGAACCAGGTTGCGGCCGATACTCGGATAATCTCAACCGAGGAGATTGCTGCACCGGCTGAAAACACTATTCCTGACCGCGATATTACCCAACAAGAATTCGCACCCAATACCACCAACCAGCCATATCACCCGATCCAACAAACCAACTAACCGACTATCAAACTAACCAACTATCAAACCATCAAACTATCAAACCAACCAACCAATCATCAAACTAACCAACCATCAAACCAGCTAATCAAGGACACTGGAGGCACTCATGCGAAAAATCAATACCGTACTTAGAATAGGGCTTTTTGCCTTAATTCTTACTCTGGGAACCGTTGCGGCTTTGGTCGTAGACGAAACGCGTAGTTTAGCGATGGCCGATATGTCCGAGGCTTCAATTGAGGCCGTGGCTGAGTCAAGCAGCGGCGATGTTTTATACGCCGCCCTCAACGGCGATCAACGCGGCATCTACCGCAGCGATGACAAAGGTTACTCCTGGCGGCTCGTGAGCAACGGCCCAACGGAAGATATTACCGCCTTAGTTGTTCATCCTATCCGCAGCGACATGATCTATGCTGCGACGACCAGCCAAAATGGCGAGACCAATCACGGCCTTTTGGTTAGTGATAACGGTGGTCGTACTTGGAATTATACCAATTATGCTCTGCCGATCGATGAAAACGGCCAGGCTCCTGAGGTTTCCGTCTTAACCGTTTCTCCCGATCAACCGGGTGTGGTTTACATCGGCACCTCCGGTCAAGGGCTGTATCGGTTTTACAGCCAAAACGGCCAGTTTGAAAAAGTTGGCGGCGATACCGCAGCGAATTTGTACGTGAAAGAAGTGGTGACGGTTCCGGGTGGCCCGGTATATGCCGTGGCAACCGACGGTTTGCTGCAAGTAGACGGTAGCCGCGTCGAGCGGATCGATACGTTGTCGGTAAATGCTATCAGTATGGCTGTTGACCCCGTTAACCCGAAAATTCTGTACGCAGGCACCGTTGGCTACGGCGTTTATCGCTCTGATGATGGTGGACAAAGTTGGGTAGAAAGCAACGAAGGATTAGGCCGGGAATCAGGCGTATTGCTGTGGGTGCCATCGATTACGATCGATCCGGAAAATCCGGAGCATATCGCTATCACAACCGGGATTGGCGTCGGCAGTGAAGTTGTAAGCGGCAGTCTCTTTGAAAGTTTTGATGGCGGCCAACGTTGGACAGAAGTCGCGCAGCAAGAAGCGCTGGTGGAGCAAGTGACCATTAACAACGGCGGTATTTACGCAACAGCGGAAAACGGTTTAAACCGCTACGGTGAACCGCTGCCAGCTCCGGAAACAACCGTCTGGTCGCAGATTGCCTCACTGGCACATCCAACTGGCGTGCAAGTCTTGATTATGCTGCTGACTATTCTTTTCGCCGGCTGGGTTCTGTTAGCCCGTCTCACCTGGATACCTGTCTGGCCACGCAATAACGCTTCGTAAAGAGTCACAAAAAGGCAAACCAAACGTGTAAGTACAATACCCTTTCGTTAAAGGAAAGCGAACATCCTCAGCCCGAACAGCTTTTGTTCTGCCGTTCGTATCTGAGGATGTTTTGATTCTTAGTTGTTTTTAATTAGTTATCTAAAACTGAAGTTAGTTTGAAACCGAAACTTTTGGTCGATATTTCAGCAGATGGCGTAGGGGCGACGGCAATCGGCCTTAATGGTAGTGGCGGAAAGGGTGGCCCAATCCGATTGCCTCGTCCGTGATCGAGGGCATCATCGGTGTTGCGCGACGGATATTGTGGGGCAACGGGGGCGAGGCAACGTCATTGGGCGGTCTATCACGACCGGATGCCTCTTTGACGTTGCCTCGCCCCTACCGACTGCTCTCGTGAAAAGTTCCGGTTTCATTATGATATCAGTATAGCGAAGCTCTGCCTCAAACCGACAAGAGAATTGGACGCAAATGAACGCGGATTTTCTCAGATAAAAACAAAAAATCAGTGTTTATGTGCGTCCATCTGCGTCCAAAATTTTGCCTCATTTGTAAGGAATTTTCAGGTTCAAGGATTTCAGTCAATCGATGTCTATACTAGTAGGATAAAGCTGAGGCTAAGCAGACAAATTCAGGTTAAGCCGCCACACCCTCAAGAAATCGGCACGTTTTCCTTGCTTTTTTTAGCCTTCGCCTTAGCCTCAGCCTAATTTAGGCTCAGTAGTCCTGTGGCTGAATAGTTACGTTTTTTATTCCGATAGTCTCGACTTTTTAGCCGCCACATCCGGAGCGTCGGTAGAGAAATCGTCGGGAATAATTTCTTGAGGGGGGGATTGCGGCGCGTCCGGTGTGGTAGTCACGTCGATGCCGCCTTCGGCCAGAACTTTGGAAGCTTCGGCATCGATGGTTGCCGCTTTGCGACCTTCTTTTTCGACGGCGGCTTGGGCCAGCGCCAGCTTTTCTTCCAGGGCTTGCAATTTTTCCTCCAGATCGATGGCCTGGATCGACTCGCGCTCTAAGTAGCGGTCGAGTTCATCGGCGCGGCGCTCGTGGGCACGCTGTTGCTCACGATCACCGCGTCGAGCGGCCACGTCAGCCTGGGCCAGTTCGGTTTTGATGCGCTCGGCCAATTGGCGCTCTTGCACTTCTACGGCAAGCAACGCCTCTCGAATCTCGGCTAATAGCTCGGCTTCCTGCTCATCCAGCGGGCTGGTTCGCCGCCGGCGGGGAAGCACAGAGCGGGTTTTTGAATTGAGGAGGAGTTCTACTTTTTTGAGTAAGTCCATAGTTTGCTTGTTCGTTTGATAGTTAGTTATAGAATTTCACCGGATTTGGCTTTGACGAAGTAGTTATTACAGGCTTCTTCGATGAGTTCCGGACTCATACGAACCGGATCGCCGGCGTATTCGCAGATAAGTCTAACCGTCTTGAGGACGTCACGGGGGTGAACCGATTGAAGCGGTTTACCGGTCTTTCGATACCACTCGTTGAGCAAGTACAGAAACGAGTCGCGATCGACATCCGGAAAGCCAAGAGCCTGGGCCTGGTTGGAGAAGATT